>CAYPYT010000036.1:0-10336 GCA_964415105.1 uncultured Planctomycetia bacterium
GGAGATCGAAGAATATTTTATAAGTGAGTATTTGAGAGCGCGGACGCCTAACCCTTGCATACTTTGTAATAGCCGAATAAAATTCGGCACTTGTTTCCAAGAGCTCCGCCGGCGGGGTTTTTCGAAGATTGCTACCGGCCATTACGCGCGTATTTTGACGAACAATGGGAAATATTATCTCGCGGAAGGGAAAGATAAGAGATATGACCAGTCATATTTTCTTTGTGATATCGCGGAAGAAACTTTTCCTTTTATTGAATTTCCGTTGGGAAATATTAAAAAAAGTGAAGTTAACAAAATAGCGAAAGAACAGAAGCTTTTACCCTCGGAAAAAAAATCTAGCCAGGATATTTGTTTCGCGGCGAGCGGTAAAGGTTATGGGGAATATTTGGCCGAGCGCGGTATTAAAAAGGCGTTTTTACCGGGAGATGTTGTAAACGTGAGAGGAGATATCCTCGGAAAACATAAAGGTATCGCGTTATATACGGTAGGACAGCGGCGCGGGCTTGGAATAGCTGGGCGTAACGCGGTGTATATTCTCAAGATTGACGCGGAAAATAATGTTATCACCGTAGGCGAAAAAAAAGACGCTATGGAAACGAAAATTCGTCTTACAGGATTAAACTGGTTAATCAAGGAAAAGGCGATAGAGGGACATGAGTTTTTGATCAAAATAAGATATAACAGCGCCAAATGCGAAGGCGTAATAGAGAATTTAGACGGGGATGAATGCGTTGTCCGTTTTAAGAAACCGCAATTCGCCCCGGCACCCGGACAGGCGGCGGTTTTTTATGAAGATGACATAGTCGCCGGAAGCGGCTGGATAAGTTTAATAAGCACATAATTTACGCGCCCGAAGGAAGCATAAAATATAAGCGCGAATTAATCTTCGCGGAAGCGGGGATCTATTTGTATGGACCTGAGCAATAGGCATTAGAGGAGGGAACAAGTATCAGCACTAACCAGCTAACAGGCTAACTGGTTAACAGGCTAACCAGCTAACCATTCTGGTAGCGGGGGACGGACTCGAACCGTCGACAACACGGGTATGAGCCGTGCGCTCTAACCAGCTGAGCTACCCCGCCACAGGTTAAGCGGAAGCCTAATTATATGTTAAAGATGCGTGTTTGTCAATTGACGAAATTGTTTTTGTTTTTATAAAATACGACGGGTGAACCCATGCGCGCGGTCTTTACAATCTCGGGAAAAAACGATTGAATTTTTTTAGATAAAAAAAACGTTGTTATGTCTTGGATATAAGGTTGACCTCATGTATAATGAATAAAATTAATAGAAGTTATTTTCCGAGATTTAAAATTGAAGATTCTCGTTGATTTGTAATAACAGGAGGTAATAGGTATGGATGATTTTCGTTCGCCGGAAGATCTTTTTAAACAGGAAACTAAAAAAGTGAGGGAGTTTGGAAAGGCGTATGGAAAGTATATTCCCGTTGTTGTAGTGGTGTTTCTTATCATTACGGCCTTACAGGGATCTATTTATTCCATAGGTCCGGATGAGGTCGGAGTGATTCAGAGATTTGGTAAGTTTGTTCGTACAACTGAACCTGGTCTTCATTTTAAACTTCCGCTGGGTCTGGAAAAAATGACGCCGATTAAAGTTAAAAAAATATTCAAGGAGGAGTTTGGTTTTAGGACAGCCAGCCCCGGAATCAGAAGCGTGTATGCCGCGAAACAGTATCCGGAAGAGTCTTTGATGCTTACGGGTGATTTAAATATTTCAGATGTACGGTGGATAGTACAATACCGTGTGATTGATCCGGTTAAACTGTTATTTAAAACAAGGGATCCGGTAGGCAATGTCAGGGCAATGTCGGAAGTTGTCATGAGGCGCTTATGCGGTGACTATACGGTTGATGAAGTCCTTACCACAAAAAGAGAAGAGATAGCTGTTTTAGCGCAGGAAGAACTTCAAAAACTGCTCAATAAATATGAAACCGGTATTGACGTTATTACCGTAAAACTCCTGGATGTGAATCCTCCTGATGAAGTAAAACCCGCTTTTAATGAGGTGAATGAAGCTAAACAAGAACGTGAGAGAATGATAAATGAAGCGTGGGAGGCGTATAATAAGGCTATACCGAGAGCGAAAGGTGAAGCCAGACGAACAATAAGCCAATCCGAAGGATACAGCTTAGATAGGGTAAACAGGGCAAAGGGCGAAGCGGATAGGTTTCGCGTTACGTGGGAAGAATATAAAAAAGCGCCGGATATAACAAAAAAGAGACTTTATTTGGAAACCATGTCATTAATTTTACCGAAAGCCGAAAAGAAATATGTTATGGATCCGGAACAATCTTCAGTTCTGCAATTATTAAAGCTCGGTGAAGGGGGAAAATAAAAATGAAGAAATTTACCGGCATAATTATGGCCATAGTTGTTTTAGTTAGTGTCGCTTTTTTAACAGGAACGCTTTACATCGTCTCTGAAATGAGCCAGGTTGTGATCACACAGTTCGGTAGACCTGTCGGCAGTCCCGTTACTAAAGCGGGATTGCATTTGAAACTGCCTTTTATTCAAGAGGCGCATTATTTTGACAAAAGGCTTCTTGACTGGGACGGAGACCCGAATCAGATCCCTACAAGAGACAAAAAATATATTTGGGTTGATACTACCGCGAGGTGGAAGATCACCGACGCGCTGAAATTTTTGCAGTCTGTTGGGAGTGAACGTGGCGCGCATGGGCGTTTGGATGACATAATAAATTCGGCGACGCGGGATGTGATAACCTCGCATATACTTGTCGAGACGATCCGGGATTCGAATCGTATTCTTGACCAACAGGATGACGGCGTTGTGCTTACTCTTGCCGAAGAAGCGTTGGAGCGGGTTAAATCCGGACGGCACGGGTTGGAGCAGGAAATACTTAATCGCGCTAAAGTTCTGGCTCCGCAGTATGGTATTGATTTGGTTGATGTTCGCGTAAAACGTTTAAATTACGTAAAGGAAGTTCGGAAGAAAGTTTATGACCGCATGATTTCCGAACGGAAACGGGCGGCGGAACAATATCGTTCAGAAGGAAGAGGTAAAAGCGCTGAAATTACGGGACAGATGGAAAAGGAATTAAAAATGATCACCTCAGAAGCGTATCGTACGGCGGAAGGAATTCGAGGCGGGGCGGACGCGGAAGCCATCGGTGTTTATGCCGACGCGTATAACAATGACCCGGAGTTTTATTCATTTGTTAAAACTTTAGAAACTTACGCGGACACTGTTGACGGCACGACGACGATAATTCTTACTACTAACGGGGACTACTACAAGTATTTAAAAGAGTTAAAATGATATATCGATGATTAAGAATGGCAAATGAAAGAAAAATTTAAGAAAAATAATAAAAAAGTGCGCGACGCGTACGGAGGCTTGAAAGAGGCTTACAATAAGCTGGAAGATTCTCAAATTGAGATGATTTTCAGGGTAGCTCTTTTGACGGAATTCAGAGATCCTAACACCGGCGCGCATCTCGTTCGGATTGCCGATTATAGCGCGATCATAGCGGAGGCATGCGCTTTGTCTAAGGAAGAAGTGAATATTGTCAGGCTGGCAAGTCCGATGCATGATATCGGTAAGATCATACTTCCCGATTCGATACTTAAAAAGCCGGGCAAGCTGACCTCTGAAGAAATACAGCTTATGAGGAAACATCCCGAAGTCGGAGCTGAAGTTTTCAAAAACGCGAAATCAGACATTATGAAAGCATGTGAAGTTATTGCTCGTACCCATCATGAACATTTTGATGGTTCGGGATATCCTGCGGGGCTTAAGGGCGAAAAAATTCCTCTTTACGGAAGGATCGTCGCTATAGCGGATTGTTTTGACGCGCTTACGACAAAACGACCGTATAAAGAAGCTTTTTCATTTGACGAGGCAGTTTCAATAATCAAGGAAGAGGCGGGAACTCATTTTGATCCGGCGATAGTCATTGCTTTCCTTCGCAGTAAAGAAAAGATAAAGAAAATCTTGAAATCCAATAAGGATATAGAAGTTTTTCTTGAAGATATGGGGATCATAGAAGATACCTTTCAATTGTAAAGCTTTAACTTTGAATAAATCGCAAGGATAGCGCCGCGGAAATTTAACAAGGTTGTCAAAAAATTAGTATCTCGACGCCGTAACCTAAAACATAGAAACATGCTTATTTCAATTGTTGTTTTCGTTATTGTAATCGTTACTCATGAGTTCGCGCACGCTTATACGGCGTACCTTTTTGGAGACCGAACCGCTAAAGACGCGGGACGTTTGACATTAAACCCTCTTCGTCACGCGGATCCCTTTGGTACTGTTATTTTTCCGGCCATTCTTATTTTTATGCATTCCCCGGTAGTCTTTGGTTGGGCAAAACCGGTTCCAATAAACCCGCGTAATTTCAAAAATCCTCAACAGGGATTATTTTTTTCATCACTCGCGGGTCCGGCGGCAAACTTTGCTCTGGCGGTCATATTCGCGTTTATTTTTAAAATGAATTTGTTCGCGCCGCATTCTGTTCTTTGGACATTTTTACTTACGGGAATTATTATAAGTCTTGTTCTATGTATATTTAATTTGATTCCGATACCGCCGCTTGACGGCGCGAACATAATTATGTCAGTTTTACCTTTGGAATTGATGAGCGCCTACGCGAAACTTGAAAAATACGGTTTTTTTATCCTGATAATATTTTTATACCTGGGTCTTTTCGACAAATTCATTATTCCCATAGTAAACGATCTTACGCATATGTTGATCAGGTAGATGACAAAAATTATTGTAGGGGCGGGTTCTAAACCCGCCCTTACTTTTTGATCTTTGGTCATATTCGACAATAGTTCATATTTAAGAGCAGGTTTAGAACCTGCCCCTACAACCTGAAACACCAACCTCGTAGGTTGGTGTTTCAGGGGCGGCAGGTAAAGACAGCAAACAATGACAAAATATCAAGAAACAGATATTAAAAAACAGATACTTGAGTTCTTTTATGAGAACAAAAGTGACTATGTTTCGGGTGAGGAAATTTCCGCGTCTTTGAAATTTTCCCGCGCGAGTTTATGGAAACATATAAATAAGCTTCGATATGACGGATATATCATTGAAGCTGTTCCTCATTTAGGTTACACATTAAGATCAGCGCCGGACAAAATGTATGGCTATGAGATCAGTCTTGGTCTTGGTACCGAGACTATCGGAAAACAAAAGATTTGGTATTATGATAGTCTGCGCTCAACAAATAGCAAGGCTTACGAATTAGCTGAAAGCGGCGAGGCGGAAGGAACACTTGTTATTGCCGAAACTCAAACCGCGGGTCGAGGCCGTCTCGGGAGAAAATGGATTTCACCTGAAGGCGGAGGTATTTATTTTTCTTTAATTTTACGTCCCGATATGGAATCCGACAAAATTCCGGTTATAACCCTTGTCGCGGCGGCATCTATTCAGAAGGCAATAAAAAAAGTATGCGGTGCGGATGCCGGTATCAAGTGGCCTAATGATATTTTGATTGACGGAAAAAAAGTATGCGGCATTTTGTGCGAAATCAAAGCCCAGCCCGATATGGTGGACTTTCTGATTCTTGGCGCGGGAATAAATGTTAATACGCCGATAGAAAAGCTCCCGGCTGAGGCAACCAGCCTAAAAAACGAAAGTTCAAATTCTGTCAGTAGGATAAAACTTATGAGGCAGATATTGACGGAAATTGAAAAAGATTATTTGAAACTAAAAAAAGAGGGTTTTGAGCCCTTGAGAGAAGAATGTAAAAAACTCTCGACAGTGCTTAACAAACGTATAACAGTCAAAGAACATCATCATGTATTCGAAGGAATAGCAAAAGATATAGACGAAAAAGGCGCTCTGATAGTTAAGAAAAAGGACGGAAACCTAAAACGAGTTTTTTCAGGCGATGTAAGTAAGGGTTGGGTTTGTCAAGTCCGTTGATAGTGATGAATTTAAAATAAAAAGTGTTTTCGGTTCATAAAAGGGCACGGCATGCCGTGCCCCTACGAATCATTTGCAATAGTTCTTGTATTTTAGTGAGGATAGTGGTATCTTTGTTTTGAGGTGAAAACAATGAAAAGACGTCATCAGTTGCCGGTTTTGATTGAGAAGGACGAAGATGGGTTTTACGTAGTGGAATGCCCGGTTTTTAGCGGTTGTTATACTCAAGGTAAAACCATGGAAGAGGCGTTAAAAAATATTCGCGAAGTTATTGCTTTGTGTCTGGAAGAAAAGGAAAATAAGGAAGCTTTGAGAGATTTTCACCCTCAAGAATTAATGTTTTCTACTCTGTCTTATGCCTAAATTACCACAGATATCTGCCAAAGAAGCGATAAAAGCATTTGAAAAGATTGCGTTATCAAATTATTCGTCAACGAGGTAGTCATATTAGAATGCGCAATTCAAGTGATCAAGCCAAAACTCCTCTAACCATTCCAAACCATAAAATTTTAGGCAAAGGTCTATTACGAAAATTGTTAAGGGACACTGATTTAACAATTGAAGAATTCCTAAAATTGGTGAAATAAAAAAATAATCAATAATTCAAGTGACATTATTCAGCGATTTAAACAGCTTTGAACGCGTATTGTACTTTGAATGCAGGGCAGCGGATTATGAAACTATTAATTGACATTGGAAACACAAATACTTCTGTCGCGGTGATTGGAAAAAGCGAAAGAATTATGAAACGGTACTTTATTCATACGGGTAAATCCGAAGTGAAGACCGAGGCGTTGAGAAGACTTATTGGGAAAGATTTAAAAGATTCGGATCGCGTTGTCATTGTAAGTGTTGTTCCTGAATTTCTGGCATTGATCCAAAAAAATCTTAAAATTATCGCGGACAAAGTGCCGATTTTTGTTATTGGGAAAGATATTAAGGTTCCGATGGTTGTGAAATATAAAGATCCCGGCGAAGTTGGGCAGGATCGTTTAGTTGTTTCTTTCGCCGCGTGTTGTCTGTTTGGGGCTCCCGCTATTGTGGTGGATTTCGGAACGGCTGTCACATTCGATTTCGTTAACGCGAAAGGGGAATATGAAGGAGGTCTGATATTTCCCGGGCTCCGACTGGCTCTTGAGTCTTTGATACGGAATGCCGCTTTGTTGCCTTCTGTGACATTGAAAGCTTCAAAGGGCATATTGGGAAAGGATACCAGAAGCAGTATCAACAAAGGCATTCTCTTGGGATACGCGGCCGTTTGTGACGATTTTATTAAACGATTGAAGGACAAATACGGATCCAAAACAAAAGTAGTCGCCACCGGCGGAGATGCCGGTCTAATTTCCAAATATTCCCGTGAAATAAAGCGCGTTTATCCGGACCTTATATTTACCGGATTAAAATACCTCACAAAATAAAATTCCAATCCCCAAAAACACCAACCTCGTAGTTGTACCAATTACAAAAAATAATTATCCAGGAGAGAGATTCCGGGTCAAGCCCGGGATAGCAAGGTGTGCGACCGCCTAACTTGCCATCCCGGCTGTGAGCCGGGATCTCTGCTAATTAATTAACGTAATTGGCATTAGCACTCTTGGGACTCAAGTGCCAAGTAAATGGGGTAATTTTGATTGAATCTAACAGATGCATAAAAAAATCTTGACAAGTGGGCGGATTATTCTATAATGGATAACTCATTAGCACTCTTGATGAATGAGTGCTAATGAAACAGGGGTAATGTTTAATTTATCAAAACTAAAATGGAGGGGAAGGCTATGAAGGTGAGACCACTTGGTGACAGAGTTCTTGTTGAAGTTCTTGATGCTGAAGAAACTACAAAGGGCGGGATCGTTCTGCCTGATTCAGCAAAAGAAAAACAGCAGGAAGCAAAGGTAGTTGCGGTTGGAAAAGGTAAAGTTTCCGAAGATGGTAAGGTTATTGCTTTAGAAGTGAAAGAAGGCGACAGGATTTTGTTCGGTAAATATTCCGGTACGGAACTCAAAGTTGATGATAAGGATTTATTAATGCTGAGGGAAGATGATATTTTAGGAATAGTTGGATAAAGCGGGTTTTAAAATACAAAACGCATAACATTAGGAGGAAAGAAAAATGGCTAAACAGTTACAATTCAGCGATGAGGCGCGCCGTTCAATATTAAGGGGTGTCGAAAAACTTGCGAAAGCGGTTAAGGTTACTTTGGGACCGAAAGGCAGAAATGTTGTTATTGAAAAAAAATTCGGCGCTCCCACGATCACCAAAGATGGTGTTACGGTAGCGAAAGAAATAGAGCTGGAAGACACGTATGAAAATCTTGGGGCTGAGATGGTGAAAGAAGTTGCTTCTAAAACCAGTGATGTCGCGGGTGACGGAACTACGACAGCGACAGTTCTTGCCGAAGCGATTTACAGAGAAGGCCTTAAGAATGTGACAGCCGGCGCGAATCCGATGCAGATAAAAAGAGGCATCGAAAAAGCGGTGGAAGCTGTGGTCAAAACATTAAAGAGCATTTCTACTCCGATAAAAGAACAAAAAGAAATCGCTCAGGTCGCGGCTATCGCGGCGAACGGTGATAAAATTATCGGAGAAAAAATAGCCGAAGCAATGGAAAAAGTGGGAAAAGACGGAGTAATTACGGTTGAGGAAGGAAAAACGCTGGATACGACCTTAAAGTTAGTGGAAGGTATGCAGTTTGACCAAGGATATTTATCTCCTTATTTTGTCACCGATACCGAAAGAATGGAATGCGTCATGGACAATCCTTACATCCTTATTCATGAGAAGAAGATCTCGAACATGAAAAACCTTCTTCCTCTTTTGGAAAAGGTTGCGCAGTCCGGGAAACCGCTTCTCATAATTTCTGAAGAAACTGAAGGAGAAGCACTGGCGACTTTGGTTGTCAATAAGATTCGCGGTACTTTCAGCTGCTGCGCGGTAAAAGCGCCGGGATATGGTGACCGAAGAAAGGCAATGTTGGGCGACATCGCGGTTCTTACCGGAGGCAGAGCCGTTACCGAAGACCTCGGTATAAAACTTGAAAATGTGACTCTTGAAGAACTCGGTCAGGCAAAAAGGATCACAATAGATAAAGAAAACACTACCATTATCGAAGGCGCCGGAACTCCGGAAGCGGTTAAATCAAGAATATCACAGATCAGGAACGAAATTGACGCGAGCGATTCAGATTATGACAAGGAAAAGCTTCAGGAACGTCTCGCGAAACTTTCCGGCGGAGTTGCTATTATTAATGTAGGCGCCGCGACTGAGATAGAAATGAAAGAGAAAAAAGCGAGAATTGAAGACGCTCTCCACGCGACGCGCGCGGCATCGGAAGAAGGTATAGTTCCGGGCGGCGGAGTCGCTCTTTTAAGAGCAAGCAGAAAACTGAACGAGTTAAAACTTTCCGAAGACGAACAGATCGGAGTAGGCATTATTAAGCGTGCCTTGGAAGAGCCGGTACGTATGATAGCGTCTAATGCCGGACAAGAAGGCTCGGTTGTTGTGCAGAAACTCTTGACTGAAACGAATGTTTTGATCGGATATGACGCGGATGAAGACCGTTTTATCAACATGGTTGAAGCGGGGATTATCGATCCGACAAAAGTTACGCGAAGCGCCCTTCAGAATGCCGCGAGTATTGCTTCACTCATGCTTACAACCGAAGCGATTATTTGCGATAAACCTGACGAAAAATCCGGTGGAATGCCGGGTGGAATGCCGGGCGGAATGGGCGGCGGAATGCCGGGTATGATGTAAGCGAAACGCGAAAGTGCATATGTTACAAAGAAAAGGACAGGTTTATATAACCTGTCCTTTTCTTTGTGCGGTACATATCGTATGTAGTATGTCGTATATCGCATAAAATTCCGCCGGAGGCGGAGTCCGCCTTCGGCGAGGATTTCTTTCGATATACCATATACGATATACGACATACGAATTAATTGATTGGAACGGACGTTCATTTATAAAATTTCACTCTATAACACTTGACTTGCGGGGTGTTTATGGTACAATTAGGTTTAACTTTGGGGTAAGGTGCTCCTGTTTTTGATGGGAAATTCCTTAGCCGGCGGTGAGGTTTAATTTTTTAATAAAACCCAAGTCCGCGAGGTTCTTCGAAATTAGAACCTGAATTCGTGAAAATCGAATACCGACCGTAAAGCCGGGATGGGAAAAGCATAAAGTTTGGTTATGTTTGTTCAGAACCCCGAAGTGATTTCTTCGGGGTTTTTTTTAGTGCCGATTTCAACCTTTACACCACCAACCTCGTAGGATAGTGGTGGGATCGTATGTCGTATATCGTATATCGTAAGAGATTCCCGCCGGAGGCGGGCCGCCTCCGGCGGAATTATTCCGCGATATACTATATACGACATACGATATACGATGTGTGAAGAGCCACCACCAACCTACGAGGT
>CAYPYT010000037.1:0-10219 GCA_964415105.1 uncultured Planctomycetia bacterium
CAGCCCTGGGGTCAAGCCCGGGATCTCTTCTCCTTTTGGGTAATTATTTTTTGTAATTGGTATTACAAAGTGAATCCTTTTGTTTATCTGATGTGTTGATGTAGACATTTAGTCACCTCATTTTTTCCACTTAAAGGACATCATAAAGTATGAACTATGTCAAGACATCTGTCTAAAATTTTTTGGGGTTTGTTAAGAAAGATCCTTTCGTTTCATAGTGGAAACCTGCCCAGCTTATTGGGTCAGAAAACGATAATAAATTCTCCGCGCGGCTTATTTTGTGAAAAGTATTCTATCTGGGCTTCGGCTTTTTCTCTTCTGATTTCTTCAAATTTTTTAGTAAGTTCACGCGCTAAAATTATTTCTCGATTGCCGCAGATCTCTATGAAATCTTTGAGAAACTTCTGAATCCTGTGAGGGGATTCATAAATTATAACCGTTCTTTCTTCGTCTTTAAGCAAACTCAACTGCTTCCTGCGGCGGACGGATTTATTTGAAAGAAACCCTTCAAACACAAATTTATGAGTAGGCTTGCCGGATAAAACCAGCGCCGAGATCAAAGCGGCAGGTCCGGGAACCGCCGTAATAGAAATCCCTTTTTCAATACACACCTGTATCAGCTTACTTCCCGGATCAGAAATCCCGGGTGTCCCCGAATCGGAAACCAAAGCGACATTTCCCCCCTCAAGCAGTATTTTGATAAGATGCGGTGTTTTTCTTTCGATGTTATACGAATGATAACTTGTAAGCGTATTATCTATGTTGTACGCGTTTAATAAAATCTTGGTTTTTCTTGTATCTTCCGCGGCAATGACATCCGCTTCTTTTAGTATCCTCACCGCCCTTAAGGTAATATCCTCAAGATTCCCGATAGGTGTGCTTACAATAAAAAGAGTACCTGTTTTCATGTTTGTCTTTTCAGTTTAGTATAAACAAAATACCCCGAGTTCAACCTCGTAGGTTGGTAGTAAAGAACACTACCAACCTACGAGGATGAACTCCCACTGTATTATCCCCGAATTTCCCTATTTCGGCAAGGCTGTCATTATGAATACCATTACAAATAGCGCTACTGTTTCAACTACTCCAAGGACCATTATGTAGTTTCCAAAACCTTTTCCGGTCTCAGCCAAAGCGTCTGCCGCGCTCGCGCCGGCTTTGCCCTGCATCCACGCGGAAAACCCTAAAGCCAACCCCGCGCCCAATCCCAAAATTATCTGAAAAGTATAACTTTCAGGCGGCATATTTGCCGCTTGTATCGAATTCCTGAGAATCATGCCGTAAATAGTTTGAGATAACGGAGCTCCAACAAACGCGATAAGAATAAAAGGCGCCATTTTGTTCTGCAAAAAAGCTCGTTTCCACGCGCCTATTGCCGCCATACCCGCGATGCCGGTCCCTAACGCCGACCCTATCGCCGCCATACTTAAAGATAACCCCATATCCCCTAATCCCGCAACCATATTTCCCTCCTTTTCAATGAGACCGTTCTGTCAAAAGTTTTCATCCAAATATTTCCTACGTCCTTTGTATTTAAAACAGTTGCCTAAGACTATCTTCCCTCCCATAAAAATTTATACCACAGAGTCACAGAGTTATTAGAGAGCCATTCTCTTTACACCATTTTTCTTTAAATCAGTATTAAAATTCAAAACTAACCATAGGTTTAATCCTGTAGTTTTAAATGGGTTAATAATTGCGCTTGATGTACAGGTAATATACTTTCTACTCATTTTATTATCCTCTCCGATATTCTATTTCCTAACTCCAATCTATCCATTGTATTTCTCTGCGCCTCTGTGACTCTGTGGTCTAAGATTTTCATTCTCTACGTCCTCATATACACAATTAATTCCGTTTAAATCCTTTCATATTCTTTCATTTTATTTTTGACAGTACCAATGAGACTTTGGTTTGAGAGTGCTGTAAGCGCTCTCAAACCACTTAGTTCGAATTAATGTCCGAGTGCCTTGAGGAAAATTTTCTTGCCAAATTTACCTCACATAATAGGGCACCGGACCCTTAGGCATTAGGTTCTATGTTTCCGAAGACAACTCCCTCTTTCCCTTGCCCTTATCCTAAACCCTACACCCAAGTACACATTTATTAACAAAACGGTTCGTACTTTTTCCCTGTCCACTGCATCCCCAAATGTCCGGAAAATTCAAGCATATTCAGCCGAATTCCATGAACAATAACCGCCATAAACCCCAACGCGATATTCAAAAGATGCCCGAAAAACAAAATGAACACCGCGGCCGCGGCGCTTACAACACCGGTAATCCCGCCGGCAAGCGCCATATTATTGAAACTTTCCGCGACAATTACCGTAGCATACCCAACGGCAAAAAGCCTTAAATATGAAACTATATCCGAAAAAGAGCTTATAACGCTTAAAGGAAGATTCGCGAGAGTGGAAAGTGCGCCTTTAACAATTCCTTTCTCGGTGTTCGAGCAAAAAAGAACCAAGCTTATCCCTCCGGCAAAGAGCCATATACCGAAAGAAGGAAACGCGTTCCCTAACACAAATTTCCCCGCCGCGAAAAACATGCCCCACAAGATCATGATCCAGCCGGCTTCCGCGCCAGCTTTCACCGAATTGATCACCCTTACAGCTCTTAATAAATGCGCTATGGTAAGCTGTACCGCTCCGATTAAAAAACATACAAAAATTAAAAAATTCTGGTTGTCCGCGGAGAAACTGCTGAATTTGCCGACAATGAGAGCGTTAAAAAATGGCAGTTCGGATATTGCCCGCGATCCGAACCAAGTCCCCGTAATCGCTCCCCAGACAATAGTGCTGACGCTTAGCACATACAGCAAAAAAAACGGCTCACCCGGAACCTTCTTAAACTTCCGTCTCAGCAAAAAAGTACTGACGAGAAAAATTATTCCATACCCGGCGTCACCTATAAGCATCGCGAAAAAAAGACTGAAAAACATCAAAAAATAAAAACTTATGTCATATTCCTCGTATCCCGGAAGCGTATTCATGAATTGAAATACCGGGTTTATTATCCTAAGCCAGCGCGGATTGGTTATATGTGTCGGAACCTCCTCTGAATCTTTGGGATTTTCCGTTATGTATCCTATATTATGACATCGTGCCATAACGATTATTTTTTCAACCGCCCGCGCCGGGCAAAATCCCCGGAGATACGCGAACCGGCCTTCTTCTTTCATCCCGAATTTTACACTTAAGCGAAGATGTTCTTTTTTCAGCTTCTTCTCACATGCCTTTACAGCTTTTAATGTTTTTGCTTTCTCCTTAAAAAAATCTTCTATCTCTTCTATTCTTTTTTGTTTCTTTTCATTTTCCAGTTTCATCTTTTGAAGAGAGAACTCCGGCGCCGCGGTTTCTTCGAAAGGCAAATCATCTTCGCCGCGCGCCGATAGATAGAGCGCGTACACGTATCCCGTCTGTTTTTTTATGCACTGTATTTTACCCGGACCGCGCGCTTTCTCCCTCGCTTTGGAAATTTTGCTGAATTCTTCTTTTTTTAATCGGTACAATTTTATCATAGCACCTTTTTGTCTTAACATTTCAAGGTCTTCCGGATCAAATTCCCCCCATGAGTCGAACCATGTCATTTGGTTTCTTGTTTTTTCTATTTCTTCTTTCAGTTTTTCTTTTTCATTCGAAGCTTCTTCGACCTTATCCGCGTTTTCGAGTATAACTCGTTCATGAAAATTTTCACCAGGCTTCGCGGAAGAAGAATAAGGCGATAACACTCCCTGCATTTTATCTATCTTACTTATTTTGTCTTCCAAAAAATGTATTTCATGACACGCCGTCTCCTGCAGATTTTTCACATGTACGACTCCCGCTTCCTGAAGCCGGGAAATAAACTTAGCCCGTTCGGATTCGGAAACGATCAGCGTTATTTTTTTCATTCGTTCAATCATAATAAATCACGTTTTATGTTACGCGCCGCGTGTATTATCTTCTTAAAATTTTTTCTTTGGCGATTTTTCCGGTCACAACAGCGGCAGTTTCCATATCGCCGAGATATATTTGTATTTTTTTCACATTATCTTTTGTCTCCGGAATCATTACTTTTTCGAACAAATTAACTCTTTGAGTCGTTATTCTCAGTTCATCTTTTAAAAGAACTTCTTGTTTTTTTAAAATTTCGGTTTTCGCGTTGGCGATCATTACTTTTTTAAGCGCCTCTATACCGTAATCCACCCATAAGGGAAAATCTTTAAATTCATATTTCTCTCCGGCAAAAATAACTTCCCCGAAAACCGGAATATCTATTCCCGCGATATTGCCCGTTATAGTTACAATTTTCTCAACACGAAGAAGTTTTTCCAAATCCACTTTTTCGTTGAAGACGTCCACCCATTCATATATTTTTGCTTTGAGATACGCTTTCTCTCTCTTTACTTCTTCGATTTCCCTGTTCATTTTCAGGATTTCCGCCTGCAGTTGTTTCTTTTTCAGAACAAGCGTCGGAAGATACAGCTTAAATCTTTTAAGCGCGTCTTTTTGTTTTTTAAGTTCGTTTTTTGTCAGTTTTATTTTTTTAGCCATACTGCCGCGTTTATTTTTTCGGCCAGAATTCGTCTATCAATTCCGTCCTGAGATTTGTTTCTTCCGGTTTAAAGCACCGCGCCAGCATATCCCATCCGTTATCAAGCGCTTTTTCCAAAGGAATATTAACTTTCAGATCCATCATCTCTTTTTCAAAAAAACCTCCATACTTTAAGAGTTTTTTATCCCATTCGCTCATTCTGAATCCCATCGACCGTTTTTCTTCGGTTTCCCCATACTGAGCGTAAAGCTGTATCATGACATCCATGATCGCCCTATGGTCCCGGCGTGAATCCTTGTTGACCTGCTGTTTTAATCTGCTCAAGGAACCAAAAGGTTCTATTCTTCCTCCCCTTAAATAAAATTGTCCTTCGGTGATATACCCCGTATTATCCGGAACAGGATGCGTAACGTCATCTCCCGGCATAGTCGTGACCGCCAGAATTGTAATTGACCCCGCCCCTTCAAAATCAACCGCTTTTTCGTACCTCGCGGCAAGCTGGCTGTAGAGGTCTCCGGGATATCCTCTATTTGACGGCACCTGTTCCATTGTAATGGCGATTTCTTTTAAGGCATCGGCGAAATTTGTCATATCCGACAACAATACCAGAACCTTTTTTCCTTCCAAAGCTAATTTTTCAGCCACGGCAAGAGAAAGATCCGGGACCATAAGGCCTTCAACCGTGGGATCCGCCGCTGTATGGATAAAAAATATAGTTCTCGCTAACGCGCCGCCTTCTTCCAAAGTATCCCTGAAATACATATACTGATCATATTTGAGTCCTATGCCGCCGAGTACGATTACATCAACTTCCGCCTGTAAAGCGATCCTGGCCAAAAGTTCATTATACGGTTCTCCTGAAATTGAAAATATTGGAAGTTTTTGGGATTCTACAAGAGAGTTAAAAATATCTATCATCGGAATATTTGTCCTGACCATTTTTTTCGGGATCACTCTTTTCGCGGGGTTCGCGGAAGGACCGGCTATTTCGATCATGTTTTCCGTAATTGCCGGTCCGTTATCGCGAGGATTTCCGCTTCCGTCAAAAATTCTGCCCATCATATTTTGTGAAAAGCCAAGGCGCATGGAATGTCCCAAAAACGTGACTTCGTCTCCGGTGGAAATTCCTCTGGCGCCGGCAAAAACCTGAAGATAAACTATCTCGCCATCAAGCCGTATCACCTGCGCTAAGGACACCCCGCGCGCGGTTGATATCTTCGCGAGCTCATCATAGGCCGCGCCATCGGCTCTCACCGCGATGACATTCCCCGCGATATTCAATATTTTAGTGCACACTTTCCTCATATTTTCACCTTTCCCTATCCGTACGGGCACGGCATGCCGTGCCCCTACAAGGTTGTTGGCGAACGATTCACCATTAACCATTCATACGGGCGCGCGCAAGGCCCACCCCTGCTTCTTCGGCGATCAAATTGTTGATATCCGCTTCCTGCTTTTTAAACTCTTCGGAATCCCATACCTTATAATTCCAATCAATATATTTATGACGAAGATTATAAAAAAACGTTCTTGCCGCGGGTTTATCAATAAAAATTATTTCTTTCTTTAAGATCTCCAGTGTTTTCGCGAATACATATTTTTGCCTCTCGGCGTCCGTTGCCGCGTCTACTTCGTCAAACCCATTTTGCTGGAGATAAACATTATCAAAAAATTCACCTTTAAGAAACATGGTGAAATCTTCCAGCGAAGTCCCTTCTTCTCCGACCACTTTCATCATCTGGTTTATATTATCGCTCCTTGTCAAAACTTTTTTTGCCGCGATAACATCTTCTCCCGGAATGATCCCTTCGTATTTACTCCAACTTTCCAAAGGATCGACTGAAGGATATTTTCTTGCCTCGGCGCGCGCGCGGGAGAGACCGTGAAAAGCGCCTACAACTTTTAATGTTCCTTGGGTCACCGGTTCCTCGAAATTTCCACCGGCAGGACTTACGGTTCCGCCGATCGTCAAACTCCCCTCTTCTCCGTTATGAAGTTTCACCAATCCCGCTCTTTCATAAAAACTCGCTATTCGTGATTCAAGATACGCGGGATACGCTTCTTCTCCCGGGATCTCTTCAAGTCTGCCTGAGATTTCTCTCATAGCCTGCGCCCAACGTGAAGTAGAGTCCGCCAAGAGAAGCACATCAAGCCCCATTTGCCGGTAATATTCCGCTAAAGATGCCGCCGTATATACGGACGATTCCCGTGCGGCAACCGGCATAGAAGAAGTGTTGCAGATGATTATCGTCCTTTCCATGAGAGACTTGCCGGTTCTGGGATCCGTCAGGGCCGGAAATTCTTTTAACGTTTCGACAACTTCACCCGCCCTTTCCCCGCAAGCGGCAATAACAACAATATCCACTTCCGCGTACCGGCTGGTTAGCTGTTGAAGAACCGTTTTCCCCGCGCCGAAAGGGCCGGGGATACAATAGGTTCCGCCTTTCGCGATAGGAAAAAGTGAATCGATAACCCTGATCTTTGTAACCATCGGTTCTTTCGGCTGAAGTCTTTCCCTGTAAGCGTCTATCGGTATCTTGACCGGCCAGTTAAAGGTCATCGTCACTGGTTTCTTTATGCGGGCGTCATCCGTTATGACCGCGATCTCGTCTTTTATGGTAAATTTTCCTTTAGCGGCTATTTTCTCTATGGTATATTCTCCTCTAAATCCAAACGGCACCATAATTTTGTGTTCAAAGATCCCTTCGGGGACACTGCCCAAAATACTGCCGGCCTTTACTTTGTCTCCTTTTTTCAAAATGGGAGTAAACTCCCATTTCGTCTCCGATGAAAGCGCGTCAATTTCTTCACCCACCGGCAAAAATAATCCGAATTCTTCAGCAAACATCGGCAGACTGTTTTGAAGTCCGTCATAGATCTGGGTTAAAAGTCCCGGCCCCAATTGAACGCTCAGCATCTCTCGGGAAAACTCAACATTGTCTCCGACTTTGATCCCTTTTGTATATTCAAAAACCTGCAAAAAAGCGTTCTCGCCGCTAATTTTTATTACTTCCGCTTTTAATCTTTTTCCCCCGCTTAACACATACGCGACCTCATTCTGAATAATCTCTCCGTCAAAGATCACTTTGATCATGTTTCCGTTAACGCTCGCGATCTTACCCGATTGTTTTTTCATAGTTTACCTCGCATAAGTTATAAAAAACTTTTTCACCTTCGTCCTTGTTGAATTTCGAAAGGCGCTCTAATATCTGCAGTTTCAGAAAATATATCACCAGCCGATCAATATCAAAAAAATGCTGTTTTCCCTGTTCTTCAAGAAAATCCCACCGTATTTTTTCGTATTTTATTTCTTTCTCGAGAGGCGTACCTTCCCGAAGCGCTTCCGAAAGCGCGCGCGCGGACTGATGCTGTCCGCCTCTTTTCCTGCCGAAACGCTCCGCCATCAGCAAGGTTCGAAGTTCTTCGTCAAAAGTTTTCCATGTCGAAATTATTTCCGCGTCATTCTCGTTTTTTTTACTATAAGAAATATCCGCCGCGCGGAGAGTCTCCATATCCCGCGCCGACAGCCACTTTGCGCATTCTTGTAAAAACATATTTTTCCCCAAGCGAGGTCCGTCATTAAAATTATTTGAAGGGAGTGACGCCACGAGATAATAATAATTTTTCATCCGCTTTCGTCCTTAATTATTTGAAGGATCGGGGTGTTTTTCCCTCATATTAGAGCCCCATCCCGTCTTGCTCAAAAACTTCTTAGTAGATCCTTCAGCCCTTCGGGCTTCAAGATGAGGGGTCGGAAAACTCCCCGACCCCTCACTTATTTTCCGTCTCCCAGCATTTTTACAATGTTTGGATTTAAAAAAGAGTTGAAGGCTTCGGCTATCGCGTCATCGGTGAAATCATAATAGGAATTCTTTCCTTTTTCTCCAACGCGGAACCCTTTTTCTATATTCGGTGAAGTTTTTATGGTAACGCCTTTCGCCACTTTGTCTTTCAGCTTCGCCGTAAAATATTGTTTGATGCTGTTTTTGTCTTTCTCATTTAAAATGATTTCAAGTTCCGTTTTACCTCCGGCGCAAAAACTTTCCACAATATCACTGATCGCTTTTTTCAAAATATCCGGAGAAAATTGTTCGCGGACGTCATTCTTGATGATCCCGTCAAAAAGTTTTACAATATCGTCCCTTAAACTGAGAAGAACATCCCGAGAAGCCTGCTTTACCGCCCCAAGCCCCGTTTCGCGAATCCTTCGGGCTTCTTCTTTCGCTTGATTAAGAATATTTTCACGTTCTTTTTCGGCGGTAATAATCATCGTTTTAGCTTTTTCCGCCGCAAGCCCGATCATTTCAGAGGTCTTTTTCTCCGCTTCCTCCACGCCCTCTGTTTTTATCTTGTCAATTATCCCCTTGATCTCAACTTCCATAAGTTTTCTCCCTTTATTTGCGTTCGTTCTGTCAAAAGTTTTCATCCAAATATTTCCTAATCCTTTGTGCTTAAAACAGTTATCTAAGATTAGCTGACCTCCCCCTAAGAATTTATACCACAGAGGCACAGAGGCACAAAGTTATTTAGAGAGCCATTCTCTTTATGCCATTTTTCATTAAATCAGTGTTAAAATTCAAAATTAATCCTAACTTTAACTCTGTTAGTTTTAAATAGGTTAATAATTGCGCTTGATGAACAGGTAAAATACTTTCTACGCATTTTATTATTCTTTCCGATATTCTATTTTCTAACTCTAATCTGTCCATTGTATTTCTCTGCGATTCTGTAGCTCTCGGGTCTAAGATTTTCATTCTCTACGTCCTCATATACCCGATTAATTCTGTTTAAATCCTTTCATATTCTTTCATTTTATTTTTGGGAGTACCTTTGCGTTTATTTTCTTGATCCCGGTTTTTCTATGGGAATGCCTTCCTGACACAAAGGACATTTTGCCTCGGGAAAAACAGGAATCTCTAATTTTATCAAGCTTTTAAACTTTATTCCATTAAAATCACCCGCGGTCTCACTTCTATCAACAAGACACACAATGCCGACAGGCGTGATCTCTTTCTCTTTCAAGAGAGAAATAACTTCTTTAATAGATTTGCCTGTTGTAAGAACATCTTCCGCTATCATCACTCTGCTCCCCGGAAAGATCTTAAACCCTCGGCGGAGCTTCATTTCCCCGGCGGGATCTCTTTCAGTAAAAATAGAACGCGCGTTTAAGTGTCTTGCCATTTCATACGCGAAAATTATACCCCCCATTGCCGGGCCAACCACAATGTCTGGTTTTAACTCCCTGACTTTTTCCGCCAACGCTCCCGAAACCCGAGCGGCAATAACCGGATCCTGTAAAACCAACGCGCATTGTAAATAGGCCGGCGAATGCAGTCCGCTTGAAAGTTTAAAATGTCCCTGTTTATAAGCGCCTGTCTTATTTAAAATCTCCATTACTTCCATGAACTGCATAAATTTCCTTTCTTTTTTCCCGTTCCACCGATTAACCAAATAGCCTCGCGGGTTACCCCAGAGTTGGCTCATGCTGTAGTAGTATTTGAACCACCAGCAAAATACCCCGAGTTCAACCTCGTAGGTTGGTAGTTAAAAAACACCACCAACCTCGTAGGTTAGTGGTGGCTCCCCACACCACTATCCTACGAGGTTGGTGGTGTCGCGAACGACCACCACCAGCAAAATACCCCAAGTTCAACCTCGTAGGATGGTATAATGCGGGCACA
>CAYPYT010000038.1:0-2797 GCA_964415105.1 uncultured Planctomycetia bacterium
GTCTCTGAATCACCAACCTCGTAGGTTGGTATAATGCGGGCACATGCAATGTGCCCCTACCAACCTACGAGGATGAACTCCCACTATCATCGTCACCCGAATTCGCCTGCCGGATTGGCTTATCTCGCAAGAGCCAACCCTGCGGTCCCTTCGACAGGCTCAGGACAGGCAATGCCGGGATCTCTGCTTCTTTCGGGTAATTATTTTCTGTAATTGGTATTACACATTTGAAAAATAAAATAGTCCCGTCAAAATACAGTCAAAGACCACGATCAAAATAAAACTGATAACAACACTCAAAGTCGTAGCTTTTCCGACGCCTTCGGCGCCGCCGCGCGTTCCGAGCCCCACATAACAGGCAATAATGGAAATGATCGCGGAAAACACTACGCTTTTTGCCAGTCCCGTCCAAACATCTTTCGCCGTCATAAACTCGAAAGAAAACGACAGATATCTATAAGGGTTGAGCTGAAGATTAAAAACTCCAACGATAAGTCCGCCTAATATCCCAACGAAATCGCTTATTACGGTAAGGCATGGAAGCATGATAAGAAGTGCCAAAAAACGCGGAACCACAAGGAATCGAACCGGATTGAGCGCCATGGTTTCCAAGGCCTCGATCTGTTCAGAAACCTTCATAGTCCCGAGTTCCGCGGTTATGGCTGAGCCAACTCTTCCCGTCACTATGAGCGCCGTAAAAACCGGTCCCAACTCTCTCGCCACACTTATGCTCACCATAGGAGCGACATATATGACAGCACCCAGAGTCTTAAGCTGATACGCGCTTTGCATCGCGATTACAATACCTGTAAATAAGGAAATAAAAAACACTATGAGAAGCGACTGCACACCCGCGAAGACCATTTGGTTCACAATACTATCTCCGCTCGCCGCTTTACGTTTAAAAGGACCGATCACCACCCACCAAAGCGTGGTCGCGAAGAGAGATAATACATCAGAGACGCTTTGAACAAGACTAAAGGCTGTTTTTCCAATAATGGCTATCGGATTTCTCATCGAGTTACGCCTTTTTTATATTCCTTCGAGGTTAATTCAGCTTCAACTATCCTCGAAACGCTCGAACGAATTAACCGCTTCATCTTCTTCATCTGATATATCGAAAAGCTGTGTTAACTTTGTAATTTCGAAAAGTCCTCTAACTTTGGCGGAAAGATTCGTCAACTTAAGTTTACCATTACATTTACGTAAACTTTTCAGGATCTCAACCATCGTAGCAAGCCCGGAACTATCCACATAATCAACATTTTTAAGATTGAGTATTATTTTTATGCCTTCAGGCTTTGCCATCGCGTCAAAAGAAATTTTCAAATTAGGAGCAGAGTTAATATTAATATCACCGATCATCCTGAAAATTGATATCCCGCTTTTTTCTTCCCTACTAATTTCCATATTATCCCCGTCTATAAATGTTTTACTTTCAGATATTTCGTCATAACAACTTTCCGTCCGGCATTCTCGAAAATCACTTCATCCATAAGATTTTTCATTAGATATATGCCCCTGCCGTTTTCCTTAAGAAGATTCTCATTAAGAGTTGGATCGGAAAGTTTTAAAGGATTAAAACCGCCGCCCTCATCTTCCACGGATATTTTTATGATATCCGGTTCAAATTTCGTTTCGACTATAATTTTTTTTCTGATGTCTAATTTATTCCCATGTATCATAGCATTTCTAAGCGCCTCTTCCAAACTTACGTAAATATCGAAAATAATATCTTCATCGACTTCCGCCTTTTTTAAAAGCTTAACCAATTTTTTGCTTATTTTTTTCAAAAGACGGCTGTTAGTGGGAATTATGTTTTTCACCATTTCAAGCGTGCCCCTCATTATAAACACCGATATTCCTATATTTCTCATACCGTTTAGATAAAAGCGTTTCCGGCGCGAGTGACGAAAGTTCATTAAGACTGTTTATCACCGCGCGTTTTATTTCTTCCGCCGCTTTCTCCGGTTCCCTGTGCGCGCCGCCGAAGCTTTCCGGGATCATTCCGTCAATTATTCCGAGCTTTAATAGTTCAGGCGCCGTAAGCCTCAACGCTTCCGCCGCGGAAGGAGCCTTTGAGCGTTCCCGCCAAAGAATAGCCGCGCACCCTTCAGGTGAGATCACGGAATAATAAGCGTTTTCCAAAACGAATATTCTGTCACCCACTCCTATACCTAACGCCCCTCCGGATCCCCCCTCGCCTATAACAAATACAACGATCGGAACTTTAAGCGCGGACATTTCTCTGAGATTATGCGCGATCGCTTCCGCTTGACCGCGTTCTTCAGCGCCTATTCCCGGATAAGCTCCGGGGGTATCAATAAAAGTCACTATGCCTAATTTATATTTTTCAGCCATCTTCATGATCCGCAGAGCTTTACGATATCCTTCAGGATGAGCGCATCCAAAATTTCTTTTCATATTTTCAGCCATATCCCGGCCTTTTTGATGTCCCAAAACCGCCACTTTTTGTCCGCCGATCTTAGCTAACCCCCCGATAAGCGCCCTGTCATCGGAAAAATGCCGATCCCCGTGTATTTCAATAAAATCTTCCGTGATCATATTAATGTAATCTCTCGTATACGGC
Source organism: uncultured Planctomycetia bacterium (assembly GCA_964415105.1). GTDB lineage: Bacteria > Omnitrophota > Gorgyraeia > Tantalellales > Tantalellaceae > BS750m-G21. Next base: position 2,591 of record CAYPYT010000038.1, read on the forward strand.
CGGTCAGGATGCCGCGCAAGCTGAACTTTCTGCCAAGATGTAAGGTTGCTGAAAATTTCTTTTCTAAGGGTCTCCAACCTTACCGTCAAGCGCTCTATTTCTTTTGAAAAATCGATTCGCTCATTTTTGGTAAATTTTTTAAGCTCCTCGATTTTCTTTTCCAGCTCTATTATAGGTCTTTCGAATTCAAGCATTATCGCCATATTT
>CAYPYT010000038.1:2897-5257 GCA_964415105.1 uncultured Planctomycetia bacterium
TGCGATTAATCAACTATCTCCACTTTAGTTCCACTCGGAACGATAGTATATAACTCCACAATATCGGCGTTATGCATCCGGACACAACCTTGCGTAACCTGTTTACCGATGCTGTTTTCATCCGAGGTTCCGTGTATCCCATACCCCTCTAATGACAGTCCCATCCACCTATCGCCAAGTTCATATTCTTTACTATCGGCGGATACAACCGAACCAACCTTATACCAAGGCGGCTTCACCATTTTTTCTTCAATTTTGAATACTCCGACCGGAGTACCATTATTTTTGCCTGTCGAAACGGAATATGTCTTAATAATTTCTTCATCCCCGTTAAGAGTAAGCGTATTGTCGGATTTATCTACAAAGATCGAAAATTCGGAAAGGACTATTTTTATATGCTGTCCGGGATGAATTAAATCAGTCTCAAGATCGTTCACCTTTTTTAAAAGTTCAACTGTCGTATTGAATTTTTTCGCGACGGCAAAAAGCGTATCTCCCGATTGAATTTCATATTCGACGCTATTTTCCGCCAAAGTAGGCGAAAACATGATCCGCATATTCAGATTTTCAATATCGGAACGAATTTCACCGGAGGACTGAAACATTGGAAAATCAATAAGAAGACGTTTATATATGTCCCGCGCTTTTTTGTAATTGCCCTTTTCTATATAAAGTTCGGCGACTTTTCTGAGTGATTTTCCCGCGTAAGAAGAATCCGAATATTCGAGAGCTATCGTTAAGAGCGCGTTTTCCGCCTCATCATATTCTTCGTCTTCGATAAACGCTTCGGCTCTTTTGTATATCAGCTCCGCTTTATCCTGACTGACAAGCCCATACGCCCCCGCGTCCGCACGCTTCATAGCAACAAACGATATCCCCGTAATAATAAACCCCGTAAGAACTATCCCAGTCCAAATTACTATTCTATTCACAAATTTGTCCCTTTCGCCCTTATTTAGTTCCTATTTTATAAAAAACAATCCGAAAGCGGCAATAATCCCTATACCTATCCCTGCCCAAACTTGGATAGGGGTATGTCCCAATAGTTCTTTAAGCTTTTCTTCCTGTATCTTTTTCTTCCAGTATATATCGTCCATTATCGTGTTCAATATTTCAGCCTGTTTTCCGGATGCCCGGCGAACACCTTGCGCGTCACATATCACAATGACACAAAAAAGAAGCGTCACCCCGAAAAGCGCTGTTCCAACCCCTTCATATATGCCGACACTTGTTGTTAAAGCGGTTACACCCGCCGCGTGAGAACTCGGCATACCTCCGGTACCAACAAACCACTTAAAATTAAATCGTCTCTCCTTTACCACACCGCTAATCACCTTTATGATCTGAGCCGTAAACCACCCAAAAAAAGTGGCCACAAGAACATCATTATGAAATAACTGCCAAAAAATCCCGTATCTATCCATATCATCACCTTTTGACTGTCATGTTTTTAAATACTTCTCTCTGTATCCCAAATTCCGATAACGTTGACAGTAATTATATTATATACACACCAAAAAATCAAACAATTCTGTCGGTTATCGGTTATTTTTCTCTGCCGCCTTCGTAGGGGCGGACCCATGTGTCCGCCCGTTTTCATACGTATTATGTTGTTTCAAATGTACAATTGTTTTTTGTAATTAGGATTACCTGCGGTGGCGAATAAGGGATAACGCCTCTGAACGGGTTTTTTGACTTGTTCGAAAAACTCCTCTTACCGCGCTCGTCATAGTTATAATTCCGGGTTTTTTTACGCCTCTCATACTCATACAGAGATGTTCCGCTTCAACAACCACAAGCACTCCCCGAGGAGTCAATTTCCGCATAAGCACTTCGGCAATTTCGGTCGTAAGCCGCTCCTGAACCTGAAGCCGTCGGGCTAATGTGTCGACAACCCTGGCAATTTTACTCAGTCCCGTGATCCTATTATTGCCGGGAATATACGCGACATGTGCTTTGCCGACAAACGGAACCATATGATGTTCGCAAATGGAATATAAAGGAATGTCTTTGAGTAAAATAATCTCATCATGCTCTTTCTCAAAAAATACTTCGAGGTCATCATCGGGGTTTCGGTGTATCCCCCCTAATATCTCTTCATACATTTCCGCGACTCTCTTAGGTGTGTTTTTTAAACCTTCCCTTTCGGGATCATCCCCAACCGCTTCCAAGATATCTTTCACAGCCCTTTTTATTTTTTCTTTATCCATTTCTTATGTCCTCCTAATGGTTTAATGTGATGTAAATTCGACTTTGTCTTTGCGGTTCCGCAAAGCGAAACCTGTGATCCCCGCTCCCCGCTTAGAGCTTCGCGGGGATGAATTCGACTTTGCCTTTGCGAATCCGCAAAGGCAAACCTG
>CAYPYT010000038.1:5357-10115 GCA_964415105.1 uncultured Planctomycetia bacterium
CTTCGCGGGGATGAATTCGACTTTGCCTTTGCGAATCCGCAAAGGCAAACCTGTGATCCCCGCCTTCGCGGGGATGAATTCGACTTTGCCTTTGCGAATCCGCAAAGGCAAAGTCGAATTCACTTTCCTATGCAGAATTGGGCGAATATTTTGTCAAGGACGTCACTTTCGGCGGTTTCTCCTATGATCAAACCTAACTCATGAACTGATTCATTCAGATCACTTGCCAGAAGTTCTCCGTTATATTCGTCAGAAAAAACTTTCCTCGCTCTTTCTATTGTTTCTAACACTTTCTCCAATATTTTTTTATGGCGAAGGTTCGTTATTACACAACTTTCGGGCATTATTATGTTTCCCTTAAACAGTTTTCGTTTCAGGGCGGTTTCAATATCTTCCAATCCCCTTTTTTTAAGGATGGAAAGTCTCAAAATTTTCTCCGGCGCGAACAGTTTTTCAGCTTTTGCCACATCCAGCTTCCTTTTAAGATCTGTTTTATTGGCGATGACTATCATATTTTTCGACTTGAGGCTATTGTAAATATTCTCATCCCTTGAAGATAAAGACCGGCTGTAATCCAACATAAAAATCACGATATCAGAAAGATCCAATTTATCAAGAGAGCGCTTTATCCCCTCTTGCTCGATTTTGTCTTCCGTATCTATTATCCCGGCAGTATCCGACAACGAAACTTTTATCCCTCCTATATTTACATTCTCCTCAATAATGTCTCTGGTAGTTCCTGAAGTTGGCGCGACAATGACCCGATCTCTGCGAAGAAGAGCGTTCATTAAGCTGGATTTGCCGACATTAGGTCGGCCCGCGATAACAACACTGGCGCCATTTCTAAGAATCATTCCCGCGTCAGCCGTTTGGAGCATGTTTACAACCAAATCCCGCGCTTTCTCCAAACGCTTTTTTATTTCCTCCTCATTAGAAAATTTCACATCCTCGTCTGAAAAATCTATGGCAAGTTCCACACGCGATAATATTTCGATTATTTCGTTTCTAAAATTGCGGATTTTTTCTGAAAATTCACCCCTTAAATGTCTGGCGGCAATTCTACCAGAGAAGTCCGTTTCGGATTTTATTACGTCAAGTACAGCTTCCGCTTGAGACAAGTCTATTCTGCCGTTTAAAAAAGCTCTTTTTGTAAACTCTCCGGGCTCGGCAAGCCGTACTCCTTCGACAAGACACGCCTCCAGCACTCTTTTAGAAAATACTATTCCCCCATGACAATTAATTTCAACTATATCTTCCCGTGTGTAGGTTTTAGGAGCACGCATAACAGTCAAAAGAACTTCATCAACGATCTCTCCGGTATCCGGCAAGCTTACATATCCATGCCGCACGGTATGACTCTCATATGTAGAAGGAGATTTCCCGCCGGAAGAACAAAAAACTCTGTCCGCGACCTTAAGCGAATCTTTTCCGCTTAAACGCACTATGCTTATTCCTCCTTCACCTTCCGGAGTAGAAATCGCCGCTATCGTGTCATTATTCATGGCCTGAATCATCCTCAACTTCCTCTCACCACCAACCTCGCAGGTTAGTGGTGGCTCTCTCACCACTATCCTACGAGGTTGGTGGTGTACCGAACGGCACCATTATCAAAATACCTACGTTCAACCTCGTAGGATGGATAAAGCCCAACCTACGAGGTTGAACTTCCACCCAAAACCATACGCCTTGCTTCGGCGACAACAAAAAAAGAACCGGTCGCGAGTATCAAATCCTTTTTACCCGCGAGATCAAAAGCCTCTCTCACGCCGCCGGTCACGTCATCGGTCACTTTAACTTGTTTATTTTTAACATAGCCCCTTATCACATTAGGATCCGCCGCGCGCGAGCCTTCAGCGCGCGTTAAAACAATTTCATCCGCGAAAGGCGCGAGATGACGGCAAACACCTTTAATATCCTTATCACGGCTCATCCCCAATAGGAGTATTAATCTATCATATTTGAAAACTTGTTCAATGGAATTTTTTAAATTGAGAGCACTATCCGCGTTTTGCGCGCCGTCCGCCACAAAATAAGGTTTTTTAAGCAAAACTTCCATCCTGCCGGGAATAAACGCGTTTTTCACGCCTTTTTTCAAAATGCTTTTCCGTGAAGAGCGGCCTGAAAGCACCTTCTCGCATATTCCTAACGCCGTGACAGCGTTGGAAACCTGAAAAATTCCAGGAAGACGCGTCTGACAGTTTTTATAATGATCTTCCCTCGTATACAGGTCGAACTTACTGCCTGTCTCGGACAAATCATTAATTTGATATTTCAAATCTTTACCGACGGAAACTAACTCCGCGTTAACGTTCGAACACCGCTTTTTGATAACACGCGCCGCGGCCGGGCGCTGCAAAGAACTCACACAATACGCTCCGGGTTTTATTATAGCGGATTTCTCGCCGGCAATAGACCTGAGAGATTTCCCTAAAACTTGAGTATGATCATAACTTATGGGGCTTATCCCGCAGAATTCTCCGCGTGCCGCGTTAGTCGCGTCAAGCCGACCTCCCATGCCGACTTCTAAAACCGCGAAATCCGCTTTTTTTCGACTGAAATGAATAAACGCTATCAATGTATAGATCTCAAAAAACGTATATTTCGAACGTGCCGGCTGTTCAAGATATTCCATCAAATAATTAAAAATTTCGGCAAAATCACTTTCGCTGATAATTTCGCCGCCGGCTTGAATTCGTTCTCTCGGAGTAATTATGTGAGGTGAAAGAAAAAGCCCTGTCCTCATCCCTGCTTCATTCAAAATGGAAGAGACAAAACTGCATATAGACCCCTTCCCCTTCGTCCCGGCAATATGAATAACACGATAGCCGCGCTCCGGATTCCCTATTCTTTTTAGAACTTGCCGCAGTTTATCAAGATTAAATTCTTCCGTAATACCGCCGAATCCAATATTCTCAAAATTGGTAAACGAATCAAGTTCGTTAATAACTTCTCTATAAGATTTCATCATGTTATCTTAGATTTAAAAGAGGTAAACTCGGAGAGCACCCCGCCAACAACCTCGTAGGTTTCAACCTACGAGGTTGAAACCTACGAGGTTGAAACCTACGAGGTTGAAACCTACGAGGTTGGTGGCGGGGACAGCATAAGATTATTGTATTCGAACCGACTCAAAGCATCTTAATGTTTAAAATGTCTCACGCCCGTAAAAACCATGGGAATACCAAAATGGTCCGCCGCCTCGATCACTTCAAAGTCCCTGATAGACCCCCCGGGCTGTATAATAGCCGAAATACCGGCTTCACTCGCCAGTTCAATCGAATCCGCCTTCGGAAAAAACGCGTCACTGGCAAGAACGGCTCCTTTGGATTTTTCACCGGATTTCCGTATTGCTATCCGAACCGAATCCACCCGAGCCATCTGCCCGGCACCTATACCTACGGTTTTCGTCCCCTTCCCGAGTACAATAGCATTGCTCTTGACGTGCTTCACAATCGTCCAACTGAAAAACAAAGCCTCCCATAATCCATCCGGCACTTTCGTTTTCGTAACAACCTTCGCTTCGTCCGGTCGAAGACATTTAATATCAGTTCTTTGAACAAGAAACCCGCCGGAAACTTTTTTTATATCTATGTCATTTTCCCGTTCCCTCGTTCTTAAAGGCATTTTTAAAACGCGAATATTTTTTCTATCTCCAAAAACCTCCGCCGCGCCTTTTTCATATCCCGGCGCCGCGATACATTCCACAAAAACAGATTCATTAAAAATCGTCTCCGCTGTTTGTTTATCAAGCGGTTTATTAAAAGCGATAATCCCGCCAAACGCGCTCATCCGGTCACACGCGAGGGCGTCCATATAAGCCGCGGTTAAAGTCGACCCCATCGCCGCGCCCGACGGATTATTGTGTTTAACAATACACGCGGAGGGCCTTGTAAAATCGCCAACTATGTTATAGGCGGAATTAATGTCCATTATGTTATTGAAAGAAAGTTCTTTGCCCTGGAGCTGTTCTATGCCTGCTGTGTCAGAATCCGCGATTGAGGTATCACTATAAAACGCCGCTTCCTGATGCGGATTTTCACCATACCTCAAAGTCTTCACTTTACGCATTTCCAGTTTTAAAACAGCCGGTAATTTATTTCCTTGGGGTTCAGGCTTTTTTGACAAGTAGGCGCTAATAGCCGCGTCATAGCTCGAAATCCCGCGAAAAGCTTGGGCGGCAAGTTCTTTTACAACGTCATCGTCCAATTGACAGTTATTTTTTTCAAGACACTCCGCTATTTGTTTATACTGGGAAATCGAACTTATAACGGCAACAGACTTGAAATTTTTGGCCCCGCTTCTAAGCATTGCCGGACCTCCGATATCAATATTTTCAAGCGCCTTTTCAATTGCCGCGTCTTTACCGCGCGCCGCTTTTTCGAAAGGATAAAGATTTACCACAACCATATCGATCGGAAGAACCTCATTTTTCTCCAATTCTTTCATATGTTCCTTGTTCCCGCGCAAAGCCAGAAGAGCCGCGTGCACTTTCGGATGAAGTGTCTTCACCCTGCCGCCAAGCATCTCGGGAAACCCGGTATAATCCGCCACTTCTCTAACCTTGATCCCAACTGAAGAAATCACCTCAGCCGTACCGCCGGTAGACAATATTTCCACTCCAAGCCGGTCCAAAGTTTTCACAAACTCCTCTAATCCCGTCTTATCGAACACACTTATCAACGCCCTCCGAATTTTCACCTTTTCTCTCCTTAATGAGACCACAACTTATGCGACCGTAGGGAGCATAAGTTGTCCGGT
>CAYPYT010000039.1:0-9975 GCA_964415105.1 uncultured Planctomycetia bacterium
TTAATTAGCATAACTCCCGTCTTCATTTTCAAAAGGCTCTCATTATTGATCATGTGGTGGGTTTCCGAAGATAAAGGCGCGTGAAGAGAAACAATATCACTTTTTCCGTACAATTCTTCCAACAAAACATACTTCATCTTCTCTTTTTTTGCATATTCTTCATCAGGAGCAACATCATAAAGCAATATTTTCATACCAAATCCTTTTAATATCGATGCCGTTATTTTTCCTATTTTCCCGGTACCAATTATTCCGGCGGTTTTTCCGAACATATCAAACCCAAGAAGTCCCGTAATTGTAAAGTTGCTGTCCTTTATCCGGGAATAGGCTCTGTGTATTTTTCGGTTTAGGGTAAGCGCGAGCGCGACGGCATGTTCCGCAACAGCATGAGGTGAATACGCCGGAACCCTTACAGTATGGATGTTTTTAAAAACTGATCTCAAATCTACGTTATTGTATCCTGCCGAACGAAGGGCAATTAATTTAATACCGCTATTTTTTAGAGTTTTCACCATTTCATCGGTTACTGTGTCATTGACAAAGAGACAAACAACATTCGCTTCCTTTGCCAAATGAACCGTATCGGAAGTTAACCGTGATTCTTCATACCTGATCTCAAAATTGAAATTATCATTTTCGCTGTTAAAAAATTTCCTGTCGTACGGTTTTGTATCAAAAAACGCGATTTTAGGTTTAATCATTTTTATTCCTTGGGTGTACCTCAAATCCCCGGATTCAACCTCATAGGTCAAACCAAACACACCACACGGCTGGATTTAAGATTAAAGTTCTGTCAAATGCTTAGTTTTACGCATAGAGAAGCCTGTTCAATTTTATATCCGGAGTTTCTTACCCTCTGCTGTACCCAACGGACTGTTTTAATATCAAAGTTTTTTTTCTCAATCTCTTCACAGGAATATCCTTCTTCAAAATAGCAAAGAATCTTATCCAGAGTGTCATAAGGCGGAAGCGTATCCTGATCAGTTTGATTCGGACTAAGCTCCGCCGTAGGGCTTCTCTTAATTATCTCCTCCGGGATAATTTCATCCTGCCTGTTAATGTACTCCGCCAATTCATAAACCATAGTCTTTGTTGCATCCGCAAGCGGCGCGAAACCTCCGGCCATATCTCCGTACAAAGTGCAATAACCTGTTAAAAGTTCACTTTTATTGCCTGTGGCAAGCACTATATAGCCCAGTTTATTGGAAAACGCCATAAGTATATTGCCTCTCGTCCGAGCTTGAATGTTCTGAAGATAAATCTCCACATCTCCGTTTTTTTCGGTTTTCAAAAAAGTTTTCAACGTTCGTTCATACGAATCGAATATATCGGAAATGTTAACTGTTTCAATCCGAATATTAAGACTTTTCGCCAGACGCCTCGCGTACGCTTCGCTCTCGGGGGAAGAATATTTAGAGGGCAAAGCTAAAGTTAAAACATTTTTCGCCCCAAAAGCTTCTTTCGCCAACACACACGTCACAGCCGAATCGATACCACCGGAAAGACCCATAATAACCTTGGAAAATCCATTTTTCTTGACATAATCACGTGTTCCCGCAACCAACGCATCATATACGGCGGCAATTTTCTCGCGAGGCAAGAGCCTTTTCGGTGGCGCGGCGCGGGTTATATCAATCGTTTCCGCGTGTTCCTCGAAAAAAGGAAAAGCCGAAACAACTTCACCTTTCTTGTTCACGCAAATACTGCCCCCGTCAAATACCGATCCGTCTTCAGCTCCCGCTCGATTAACTAAAATAAATGGCGCCGCGTATTCTTCGGCATACTTTTGAATAAGCGTCCGCGGCGAATTCATTTCTTTCACGTTGAACAAAAACTCCGCGATGCCGATAAACAACGAATTCTTTTTTTCGCGGCTTTTCAGTTTCTCAAAACTCAAAAGGTCTTCACCATCGAAAACATTTAAACTGTACCCTTTAAACGGGATTATTGTATTTACTGAAGAAAAATCAAGACATTCTGACGTGAGTGTTTTATTTTTATCGGAGGATTTTTTTTCCCGCGCGTTTAAAAACTTTCCATGATGCATCAAAAGAATGGAACTTTTTTTATCGAAAGCCTGCCCTTTCTCATGAGTTATCGGCACTTTCAAAAGCAAAGCCGCGAGAGGATACTCTTTTGATATCTCAAGCAATTTATGAACGGCGGATTGAACGTGCTTGAAAGAAATTCCAAAAGAAGTCGGCGGCGTAAACAATTCGGAGAAAACTATTAGATCAGAGCGGTTCCCAAACTCGGACAAAACGCGAAGTGCTTTCTTAAGATTTCCTTCAATATCCCCCGAAACTGTGTTTAATTGAGCAATCGTTATTTTCATTTTGAATTCCTTTTTTTTTCACGCCTTATCCCATTCGGAACAACACCTTCGGAACATGTTTCTTATTCTACAACTTAAACAGTATTTTTCCAACACATTCTCTTTTGTTTTTTGATTTTTCTCCCTCCTCTTTGCATCTGCGAAAAGATTAGGTATACTTATCGTTAATGATTAAAACAAAGGGAGGATTTTAATGAAAAAGCTTATTTTTATTATTGTGGTTTTCGCCGCGAGCACGGTTATAGTCATGTCCTTTTTTCAACCTTGGGCGGAAATTAACGCTTCTGTTACCGGTGTATCCAAAGAGCTCACAAAAAGCGCGAGTACCGCGCTGGGCGAAACATCGTTCGCCGGAAAATTTATTCGACAACTGAATGATGTAACCAGCTCCATAGGAAAGATCGGAGATATAGAACTAAAATCAACCGTTCGCGGAAACAATATTCCTGTGCTGGCAAACGATCAAACTTCCAAAGTAGCTCTTTCACTGGTACAAGTTTTATTCAAGAACAAAGGCACGGAAAACATAGGCAAAAAAAGTTATCTGGTATACTTATTGCCTTTATCCGGAATCTTATGCGCCGTATTAGCCTTATTCGCTTTGAAACATAAGATCTACCTTCTAATTATGGCCGCTATCAGCGGGATTATCTCAATAGGAGGGTTATACAACCTGTACACGATGGATGTTGTAAGCCCCGTTGTAAAAATCACCATTGAAAACGGACTCTGGAACACGATGTACGCGTTCGGATGCATACTGCTGATAGCCATCCTCTGGCTCGCTTCGTCTGACAAATAAAAGTAATCACAACCCATTTTGCGCCACCAACTTCGTAGGGGCGGACCCATGTGTCCGCCCTTTTCTCTTTTTCGCGAGGTAAGGGCACATGCAATGTGCCCCTACGGATTGGTTATTTTAAACAAACAATTCATCTTACGATCCATTTCACGCCGCCAACTTCGTAGGGGCGGACCCATGTGTCCGAGCTTTTCTCTGCGCAAACAAAAATGGGGACCTGCCCCGTTGCACAGTCCCCATTTTATTTCTGGTGCGCCCGGCAGGACTCGAACCTGCGACCTACTGGTTCGAAGCCAGTTGCTCTATCCAACTGAGCTACAGGCGCACGTTGATGAATAGTAAATAGTGAATGATGAGCGCGAAAGAGCGGACACTAATCATTTAGTTTTTAACTTTTTTACGCACAAAACAGCTTCTATTATCATCCAGCCTTCAAGGAGTAGCATTATAGCACTGATAATAGTTAAATGCCACTTATTAGAATTGAAAAATATCGATACATTGATCAGCATGGCCCAGCTTGAAGTTATCATCATAAAAATCATGGGAATCATTGTCGGCAATACCCGAACCCAATGTTTACGTGCTTTTGTTCTCTGTTTTCGAATAAGATACACGGTCGCGACCAAAAGAACCAATCCGGCCAAAAGCTGGTTACTCGTACCGAAAAGCGGCCAGAGAAGAAGAGCGCCTTTACCTCCGCCCTGTATAAAGGCTAAAGACGCGGCGGCTATTACGGCAAAAGCTGTCGATGAGTAACGTCCCTCCAGCGGTTTTATTTTATAACTAACGGCAAGTTCCGTAATTACATAGCGCTGAATACGCGTTGCCGTATCTAACGTTGTTCCCGCGAACGAAGCGATTAAAACACCCATAATAGCGCGTCCGTATTCAAGCGGAATACCTAAGCCTCCCAGCATATTAGCTGATCCGTTGACAAATGCGGTTACTTTAGCGGCCAATCCCTGAGCCGCCGTCCATGTGGAATAATGGTATTGCCACGCGCCGGCGCCCCGCAAAACTTCACCCGCGTTTGTTTTAACATACATCCCTATACCGGCAGACACCGCGACTATCACTAGAACTCCCAGCATGCCTTCAGTAAGCATTCCGCCGAAGCTGATAAACTTTACGTCTTCTTCGTTCTTAAGTTGTTTTGAACTTGTTCCGGAACTAACAAGTGAATGGAATCCCGAAATCGCTCCGCAGGCAATAGTGATAAATAAAAACGGCAGTATCGGCGGAGCACCTTTCGGGGCAAATTGAAAAGCAGGGGCGACAATGGAAGGACGCGCGAAAAAAACTCCTAAAATAATCAATCCCAGACCTATTATCAACTGATGTGAGTTCACATAATCTCTGGGCTGAAGGAGGCTCCATACAGGAAGAACCGAAGCAAAAAAAGCGTATATAAAAAGTAAAATTATCCAAATGCTCATAGGAGCTAACCCAAAAACACTCGGCATTGAAAACGGAAAATGTACTCCGGCAATCATTGACAAATACATAAGGATAACCGCTATCACCGAAAGTATTGTCAAATTCATCTTTTTACGGTATGCAAGATATCCTATGATCATCGCGATCGGAATTTGTATCCAAACCGCTAAAACCGCTTGCGGATACATTTCAAAGATCATCGCGATTACCATACCGAAAATAGCAACGACAATCCAAAGAGAAAACACAATAACCAAAAGAAACAATATTCTAACACGCGAATTAATAACTCCTTTTGAGAGTTCCCCGATTGATACTCCTTTTTTTCGTGTCGAGATAATAAGCGCGGCATAGTCATGCACGGCGCCGGCAAAAATCGACCCTAATATTATCCAAACCAGCGCCGGCACCCAGCCCCAGATAACCGCGATTGCCGGCCCTACAATTGGGCCGGTCCCGGCAATAGACGCGAAATGATGCCCGAACAAAACTTCCTTATTCGTCGGCACGTAATCGATATCGTCTCTAAGTTCTTCACTTGGAACGGGATTTTTGGGATTTGATCTGAAAATTTTCTTCGCGATAAACTGTCCATAAGTCTTATACGCGGCAAAAAAAGATAAAGCGGACAATATGACTATCCATACTGAATTCATTTTTTTCTCTCCTTGTTCTCTTTCTTCCACGCGTAATACAAAAGACTGTCTTCCAGCCATTCCCTCGTATTTTTCACAAATTCAGGCCATCTTGAAGCGAGACAAAGTCCTCTGGCGGTATCCGCGTTCCCTTCACCGATCCGTGAGGAAATAGCGGCCAGATCCAGCTGGAGTCTAAGCGGAACGTGTTTTCTTTCTTGAGCCGGAATCAGTTTAGACAAATCCACCAAGGCTCCGGCTCCTTTAAGCAGAGTCTTAAAGAGAGATTTCTCTCCGCCGATCGCTTTAAGCATTATCCGGTTTATCGGCCCCAGCCTCAATATTTCGAGTTGACCCGTTTGTTTATTGGAAATATTGTCCGAACCGGCATACCCTAAACCTTCTTCCGTAAAACTAAGTTGAAAAATCCGGTGATACATCGTCTCTATCACAGGGCCTCTTCGAGAAAGACGAAAGTGCGCCCGAAGTCCCCACAACCCGAAATCAATATGTTCGTTAACCAAAGGCACATACCTCTTGGCATATTTTTTTTCAAACAAAGTGATCGCTTCCGTTAATAAACTCCCCGCCGCGCGCCGGCTTAAAGCAATTTTGCTCAGCTTGGCTTTCTGTTTTTTTTTACTCTCGGCAAGATATTTTTTAAGCACTTTTACGGCGACCCGCTCCGGCACATCCAATACGGGTAATTTAATTTTCAGATAATTCGCGGACATTTTTTTGTCCCGGGCGAAAAGTTTATACACCCATAAAAGTTCACGAAGTTTTGCTTCGTTATCTTCGTCAAAATCTATAAAAGTCGGATGGATTTTCGTTATTTCTCCGGAAACTTTCGAGAGATCCGGAATAATATATTTTTTACCCATTTTTGTTATACGAAAACCCCCGAGCCCGCCTCCGCCTTCAGGCGGTTTAACAAAAAAAGTTGTATCCCCTATGCCGCGTTCCAATTCATCTATCACCGTCAATATTTCCTCTGCCACATCTTCCGTTTTTTTGTTTTCTTCGGATATTTTTTTATATCTGGCAATTCCATTCCAATCTTTTCCGTCTTTTGAAAGGAGACGGTAAGCCTTATCTTTGTCGGAAAATATCCCGCCGGGAGCTGTAATTTTACCCGGGGAGATCACAATACCTTCATGCTCAAAGCGTTCGGCTATTTCCGTATTGTATACTTTTTTGTCAACACACTGACTAATTACAAGCGTTTTATCGGCATCGTTTTTAAGCTCTTCCATTAATTCTTGATAAGTATTAATGACTTTTACCCGCGCCGATCGACCTTTTTCTCTTAAAAAATCCTCAAAGATACGCGCGGTTTCGTATGAAGTCGGAAGCTTGTCATGCGAAGCGTTTATAATCACTATCTTTTCGGGAAACATTTTCCCGCGCGGAGTTGATTTATTCAAACGGTATCGGGACATTTCAGTTTCATCTTTTAAATATTTATTAAAGGCATCCACAAGATACGTATTAAATTTTCCATCCCTTCCGTCAAAAATAAGCGACCTTAAATAAAAGGGTGCTTCTTCCGGGTGGTCACTCTCAGCTCCCGCGGTATAATATTTTGGATCGCGTTTGATCATAACTTAGTCCTATTTTTTAATCCGAACATATTATATATTCCAGGTACTATATTTTTCATTTCCGCGGAAAGTTTTCGTCTATTTGACGGATCCAACGCGTTTTTCAGAAGCTGTACTTTACATATGGAAGCGTTGGGTTCTATTATTGTATCCCGCGGAGGAACCCCGCAAGTTATTAAAACGTCCCCGCGCTCCGAAAGCACATCAAGCGAAGCTCCTTTTTGAACTAAAAGTAACGTACACCCCACTGCTCTATACGCTCCCGAAATACCTTCCTGAGCCATAATGCCTCGTTCCATAGTGTTGTGCAGTATTACCTGGGCCCCGTCTATGGGCGCCATAAGACTCGCGAACGGAAAGTTGTTTAAATATTCCTTTATAATCCTATCTTCTTTCTGTAAAAATTCAGCTATATGCAGCATAAAAAGCGTGTTTTCTCCATTCACGCCGCTAAGCGCGCTTACCGCGTTAAAAAGAGCCGTTGAATTCTGAAATCGCGGATTGATTTCGACCGGATAAACTTTTTCTCCTTCGACAACAAAATCCATACCGAAAATACCGCGATAACCGGCCTTCCCCATCCACGCGCCGATACTGTTTATATGACTTTTGACCTGCAAAATAATACTTTTTTTTAAAGACCGCGCCGCGCTGAAATCGTTTCCGCAAAATGCGGACGGGAAATTACTGCATTCCTCAAGACCTGTGATCTGTATCGACGGAAAAGAACAAACCGTTTTCGCGCCGCTATCGCTTGAAACAATTACCGCGTTGACATTCAAGGAAAAACCATCAACGTATTTACGCATCACAACACGTTCAAGAGGATACTGTTCTCGAAGAGACGCGTATGTCTTTTCATTCTTTATTATAAAAGTGAATTGTCCGCTTGACCCATATGGAAACTGGATAACAAACGGCAAAGATAGTTCATTTTTTAAATCTTTAAAACTGTTTTTACCGGGCGCGCAGATCTTTCCGGGGATTCTGGGAAGGGACAAAGACGGCAGAGTTTCATACAATCGCACTTTATTGTCAAAATAGTTTTTAAGCTTTTCCGGAACGGCATATATTTTAAGCGCGGTGTCTACTTCCGCTCTTTTTTCCAAAAACCCGATCGATCTGTAACACAGAAGATTTATTCTGTTTTTAGAAGCATCCCAGCGCTTAAATATCTTTCTACCCAAAGACCCCTCAAAACTCACCTTAAGATCTTCGTTGGACCAATCTTTACGTACTTTGCCCTGTTTTTCAATTGAAAAAACATTATTTTCCTCAAAATAATGCGCCGTATCCGTGCCGAAATCACAGCATATAATAAAATCTAAAGGTAAAACTTTGTTTATGCCGGCCGCGTCATGAGCCCGCTGACCCATCCAGCCCCACTGGCCGTATTTTTCCTTTAAATATGCCGAGATATTTTTCATGCGTCCGATTTTCTATTGTTATCAGAAATCAATTCCGGTTACGAGTATCACCCGTCTTTCTCCCTTACAGTATACGTAAATATACTTCATCTTCAACATATTTTTATATTTTTCCAAACCCGATTATATGATAAATTCCCTTCTGTAAATGAGAAGCTTGGCCCCATGTCCATCCCTGCGAAATCGGCGGCGGAAAATATTTGAGTTACACAAAAAAATAATCCTTTTTCCGGATCAGTGTTTTTTGCCAAATATCTTCCGGTTCCATGCAAAGATATATCCAAGCAGAAGTTTTTAAAGAGCGGATCCAGCCTATCATTTTATTATACATTTCAATCCTTAACTCTTTTTTATACCGCATTTTACCGTTACCATCCTCAAAAAATTCCCCCTCATAAAACATCAGGTTATCACTAAACCGTTTTTCAACCGTCTGTTTCAATCCCGGAGTATATCGAAGACTCCCCAAACTGATCCAAACAGTATTTTTTCTTATTTCATCAAAAGAAAACATCTTTTCGACCAGTTCCCTATATTCATCTTCCCATTTGTCATAGTATATCAACGGATCGAAGTGAAACCCTATTTTGTATCCTCTTCGCGCGGCCGCGCGGGCTGATTCCAACCGTTCGTTAAGATCAGGAGCTCCTTTTTCATATTTTTGAGCCATATTTCCGGTATTTATAGACCAAGAAATAACCACATTATCATGAGGTTCTTCCTTAAGAACATTGCCGATCTTATTTGTTTTTGTTTTTAGTTCAAGAACTAAATTTTTCATATTTCGAAAAAACGGAATTAGAGCTGTCGAATATTCCGTATATTCATCGAAAGCGAGTGAATCCATAAATTCACCCGTTCCTATTCTTAGCTTCCCCGTCAAGCTTTGATCAAACTTTTCAAGATATTCATAATAATCCTCGATATTCGCGGCAAGTATCAAACCGGGCACATTACTGTACGTCTGCAGATAGCAATAACTGCAGTCCATAGGACACCCAAACCCAACATTCAATATCCAGTATCCGCATCTCCGGCAAGCTTTAGTACAAGGACATATTTTTATAAATGCCGCTTTGGATTCCACTAAGAACACATAATCGCGCCGCGCGTCATAAAACTTTTCGGGGCAAACTTCAGGTATTTCCCTAAATCCGTCCGCGAGATTTGTCATTTCAATTACTTCGACATTAGAAAAATTTTTTATAAACTTATCAGTCCATCTGAGACGGCCAATATTTTTTTCAACCAATATTTTTTTCGGTTCTAATTTGCCCGCCCATGTCCCGCGCTCTTCGTCCTTTATGTTTATTTTTATCGGCATAAGACGCGGCTCATCCTTTAAAACTAAGGAAGGATAGCGAATTTCGAGAAGAAGATTTTTTATCCTATGAAAAATTCCGCTTTTTCCGCCGTTTATTACATTTTCGATATTTATATGTTGTGTAAATTCCGAGAAAGTAAAATTGCGCGCCCGGCAAATTTCGTAACTAAGCCTTACAAGCTCGTTCTTTTTATTAATGCCAAGTGTAATGGGAAGTTTAGAAGAAAAAAAATCTTCTATTTCAGAGATAAATCGTCGATTATCAAGAATCGTCATGCGCCTATTATACACAACCCGGCTTAGACATACAAGATAGTCGTTAAGAGTTCCAACATACGCTTCTTCACAAAACCAAAAACACCAACCTCGTAGGTTGATAGCAACCTACGAGGTTGGTGTTTTTGGTTT
>CAYPYT010000040.1:0-9690 GCA_964415105.1 uncultured Planctomycetia bacterium
ACATTGCATGTGCCCGCATTATACCATCCTACGAGGTTGAACTTGGAGTATTTTGCTGGTGGTTTTTAATAATAACCACAGCATGAGCCAGGCCCTGGGCTTGCCTGTCCTGCCTGTCTCGCTTGTCCCGAGTAAAGCCGAGGGAAGCGAAGTTGAGAGGAGCCTGTCGAAGGAACGGGAATCTGTAGCGTTAAACCTCTTTACAATATGTTGAAAGAAGTGGTAAAATAAGATTGTTAAATAGGTTAGGACATACAATATACAGCGGGGGGGATTCGTCATGAGTAAAATCATACTTGCAATTGACGATGATGAAGTTTTTCTATGTACGCTTAAGGATATATTTGAACCCGAAGGTTTTGAGTTTAAAACGCTTTCGGATCCAAGTAAAGCGGAGCAGTATATTGATCAATATAATCCGGATCTATTGATAATCGATATCTTTATGCCGAAAAGAACAGGATTTAATATAGTCGAAGACTTTAAAGATAAAGGTTTATACAAGGATGTGCCTAAGATTTTTTTAACTTGTCTTGATGATGATATTGAGAAGATGACGGCACGGGCTTGCGGGGTAACACATTATATCACAAAACCTTTTAGTCCAGATGAGTTGGTTCGCCGGGTAAAGAAAATCCTGCAGTAAAAGAGTTTGTTCCCTCCAATACCCCATAGGGGCGGCTCCTTGAGCGAGCGCTCTTATACCAATCGTGGAAAATAATTGTACATTTGAAACAACATGATACGTAAAAAAATGCGGACACATAAGTCCGCCCCTGCGAAGCGGGAAAAATGGAAATTAAAGAGAGAGCTGTATCTGTGAATTATGAATTTTTCTGTTGAATGCAAAGATAAAACTTCCCGCGCGCGGTGCGGGAAAATATTAACGAAACATGGAGAGGTGTCGACTCCTGTTTTTATGCCGGTTGCCACTCGCGCGGCCGTAAAAGCGATTTCAAGTAAAGAGTTGACGGACATGGGTGTGGAAATGATAATTTCGAATTCTTATCATCTTTACCTTCGTCCGGGGGAAAACATTATAAAAAAGGCGGGAGGATTGCATCGATTTATGGGATGGCCTTGTTCCATCACGACCGACAGCGGCGGTTTTCAGGTGTTCAGTCTCGCGAAATTACGCAAAATAAGTTCTGAAGGCGTTGAATTTAGATCCCACATAGATGGGGCAAGACATTTTTTTACTCCGGAAAGTGTTATTGATTTACAACTGGCACTCGGTAGTGATATTATAATGCCGCTTGATGAATGTGTTCATTACCCTGCTGATAAAAATTATGTGTCGAATTCAGTTGAACTTACATTGAAATGGGCCCGGAGATCCAAAAAACAATTTGTTGAAAGAGAAGGGGAAACATCTCTTTTCGGTATAGTCCAGGGGAGCACATATCTTGATCTAAGGAAAAAATGCGCTTTGGAATTAGCCGGTATGGATATGGATGGATACGCGCTTGGGGGTATAGGCGTGGGTGAAAATGAGGAACTTATGCGTGAGGTGACGGATCATACCGTTTCTTTTCTGCCTGAAAACAAATTGAAGTATCTTATGGGAGTAGGCTCTCTGCCTGAGATGCTTGAAGCGATTGCCTCCGGTGTTGATATGTTTGATTGTGTAATTCCCACGCGTAACGGCAGAAATGGGCAGGCATTAACCTTTTCCGGGGAAATTCAGATCAAAAACGCGAAGTTTAAAGAAGAGTTTGAACCGATAGATACGTCCTGCGGTTGTTTTGCTTGCAAGTATTACACTAAAGGATATATCAGGCATCTTTTCAATGTTAATGAAATGTTGGGCCTGCGATTGGTGTCTTTACATAACATATATTTTTATGCTACACTTATACGAGCTGTAAGAGAGGCAATAAGAAAAGGTGTGTTTTTAGAATTTAAGAAAAGGGTTATTGAGAAGTATAAAAATGGTTAATCGGTAATTCTACCAACCACCATTCTCGTAGGATAGTGGTTGGTGGAGCCACCACTATCCTACGAGAATGGTGGTTTAACGTAGGTTGTAATTGAGAAATATAGAGATGGTTTGTTCGTTGGTTTGTTGATGGCCAGCTTGTTGATTGTTAGATTATCAAACGATCAACGAACCAACGATTAACGAGCCAACGATCAACGAAAAAAGGGAGGAAACATGTTAACTTTAGCTTTCGCGCAAACTTGTTCCGCGCCGTCCGGCGGCACGGCTAATTCGCTTATAGGGCTTATGCCGATTGCCATTATTTTTGTTATTTTTTATTTTCTGCTCATACGTCCGCAGAAAAAGACTCAGAAAGAGCACGTTCAAATGCTTTCGAACCTGTCGAAAAATGATGAAGTTGTTACCGCGGGCGGGATGTACGGGACAATAGTCAACATCCAGAACGATGTTGTAACTTTGCGTGTTGATGACAATACAAGGATAAAAATTCAGAAGAGTTCTATCTCAAAGCTTAAGAGTCAAAAAAACGACGAAAAGAAGTAGATAGGTTACAAGTTACAGGTTGCAAGTTTTCCGCCGAAGGCGGATTCGCCTTCGGCGAAAAAACCAGACCCCTGTAACCTGTAATCTGAAACCTGTAACTTGCAATTTTTGGAAAGGATGTAAAAAGATATGTGGAAAAAGCTTAAATGGAAAAGCGTTTTAATTGTTCTCGTCGCGGGTCTGGCGATATGGTTTTCATATCCTCCTTTAGATATTCAAGATGAGGGAGGTAAGGTGATCAAGGAAGGGAAGATCAACCTTGGGCTTGATTTGCAGGGAGGTATGCACTTAATCTTAGAGGTTGATACTTCAAAGTTGACTCCGGAGGATGCTAAAGACGCGCCTCGAAGAGCGCTTGAAGTCATAAGGAACAGAATTGACCAGTTCGGTGTTTTGGAGCCGGTCATTCAACTTCAGGGAAATAACCGTTTACTCGTTCAGCTTCCGGGTATCAGTGACAGGGAGAGAGCGAAGGCTATTATAGGAAAAACCGCGCATTTGGAGTTTAAGCTTGTAAGCGATGATCCCGAACTTCTTAAAAAAATAACGTCAGGCGAAGAGGTCGCGGGGTATGAAATTAAAAACGCGAAAAACCGTGACGGAAAAACAGAAATGTTGCTTGTTGGAACTGAAGCCGTTCTGGTCGGGGATCGATTAACTGACGCGCGGGCGGAATTCAGCCAACAGGGTTTTGGTCAGCCGTATGTTTCCATTGAATTTGACGCTGAAGGCGCGGACAAATTTGCTGATGTGACTGCTAAAAATATTAACAGGCGTTTAGCTATCGTTCTTGATGGTGAAGTTCATACGGCACCGGTAATACGGGAGAGAATTCCTTCGGGAAGAGCGCAGATCACCGGTAATTTTTCAGTTCAGGAAGCGAAAGATATCGCTTTAGTTCTACGAGCCGGCGCTTTGCCCGCGCCGGTAAAAATTATTGAAGAGAGAAGTGTCGGACCGGCATTAGGTAAAGATTCTGTCACGAAGGGAATAAGAGCGATAATGGCCGGCGGGGTATGTGTTCTTCTTTTTATGGCGGGATATTATCTTTTAGCGGGAGTTATCGCGGATTTCGCGCTTGTCTTGAACATTTTGATTATTACGGGAGCGTTATCATATTTTGGCGCGACACTTACTCTGCCCGGTATAGCGGGGCTTGTGCTCACTATCGGTATGGCTGTTGATGCTAACGTGCTTATTTTTGAAAGGATACGCGAAGAATCCAGGCTTGGAAAGTCGCTTAGGGCCGCTATTCACGCCGGATATGATAAAGCTTTCTGGACCATTCTGGACGCGAATCTTACAACGCTCATTACAGCCCTCATATTGTTTCAATTTGGTACCGGTCCGGTTAAAGGGTTCGCGACGACACTAAGCATTGGTATTATTGCCAGTATGTTTACATCCCTGGTGGTAACTCGCGTGGTTTTTGATTTTATTACGCTGGCTAATCCGCGTATGACGCGTCTTCCGATGCTGAGGTTTTTTTCAGAACCGAATATCCAGTTTGTGAAGATTCGTAAAATAGCCTACCTTGTTTCGATCTTAGTTATTGCCGGAGGTATGTTTCTTTTCTTCGCTCGCGGAGAGAAAAATTATGGTATTGATTTTACGGGAGGAACTTTACAGCAGTTCAGATTCACGGAAGTCGTACCGATGGAAAAGATCAGAGAAGTTCTTTCGGATGTCGAATTAGGGGAGTCCGGGGTTCAGAAATTCGGAGAAGGTAAAGAGATCATAATAAGGTCTTCAAGCGGTAAAAGTGAAGTTATTGAAGACGCTCTCGGCAAAGAATTCGGAGAAGGCTCTTTTGAAGTTATGCGGGTGGAAGAAGTGGGTCCCGCCGTGGGAGAAGATCTTAGGCGCGCGGCAATAAAAGCTCTGATATTCGCGATGCTGGGTATCTGTATATACATATCGTTTCGCTTCGAGTTTAAATTTGCCGCGACCGCGATAATCGCGTTGATACATGATGTTTTGGTTTCGCTCGGGATGATCGCTCTTACGGGCCGCGAAATTTCTCTACCGGTTATAGCGGCGCTTTTAACGATAGTGGGGTATTCCATCAATGATACGATAGTTTTGTTTGACAGGATAAGGGAAGACCGTAAACTGATGCGTAAAGCCGGACAGGAAGAGATAATAAATACGAGTATAAACCAAACTCTTTCACGCACGGTGCTGACGTCTTTGACGACCTTGCTTGTTGTCTTGGCTCTTTTTATTTTCGGCGGAAAAGTGATCAATGATTTTTCTTTTGTACTGCTTGTTGGTATCATTGTTGGTACATATTCATCCATATTTATTGCCAGCCCCCTCCTGATAGACTGGCCCGGAAGAAAAGTCGTGAAGAAAAGATAAGATCGGTTCTTTGTCGGGGCGGACGCGTGCGCGCGCCCATAAACGATAAATGGTGAATCGCTCGGTAACATCCTCGTAGGTTGGTAGTGCTCTTTACTACCAACCTACGAGGTTGTTGCCGGGTTCCAACAACCGAAGACCAACCGGCCATCAACAAAAAAATATGCCGCAGATTTATGAACAGGGGTATCGGATAGGCAAGAAGAACGCGCGCATGGGTATTCTGGGCAACCTATTGCTTTTTATTGTCAAATTCTGCGCCGGTATTTTTGGCAGGAGTCAGGCGCTTCTCGCGGACGCGTTTCATACGGCCAGCGATGCTTTAACAAGCGTGGCCGTTTTGATTGGTTTTAACATTGCGATAAAACCTGCCGATGAACATCATCCTTTCGGGCACGGCAAAGCGGAACCCGTCGCGGCCAAAATTGTTTCCATCGTTCTTATTCTGACGGGCATAAGCATTGTTTACAGCTCGGCAAAAATTTTAATCTCCGGAAAAATAAACGAACCCGCGGCTATTACTTTATTCGCGGCGCTTCTTTCGATTATCGTTAAACAGATTATGTATAAACAGGTTTTGCGCGCGGCGAAGAAGATAAACAGTGTTTCACTCGCGGCGGATGCCCATCATCATCGAAGTGACGCTCTTTCATCCATCGCGGCAGTCATAGGAATTGCCGGAGCGAGACTCGGATACACTTTTATGGATCCGGCGGCAGGGATAATTGTAGCCGGATTTATTATTAAGATCGGTATCGAAACATTTCATGCCGCGTATGACGAACTTATGGACGCGGCTCCTCCTGAGGAATTTTATATAAAAATACAACATATCACATCTCTTGTCGATGGAGTGTTGGAAGTAAAAAAAATAATGATAAGAAAAACAGGAATAGAGTTTTTCGTGGAGATAATCGTCGGAATTGACGGCAAAAAGACAGTTGAAGAAGGCCACAAAATAACTGATATCATAAGAGAGAATATTTCGAGTGAAATGCTGAACGTAAAAGATGTTAACGTCCACGTTGAGCCGAAGATTGATTGAAAAAATGCAGGGCAGGCCCCTTGCGTTCTCCCGTTTATCGATGTTAATTTTATGACAATTACCCCGTAGGGGCACGGCATGCCGTGCCCTTTGATTTATATAATTTGATTATTAATTTTTGTTACGGGTGATATGTTTAATTGTATGATTTTGGTCTGAATGATCGAATAATTTGACCGATTGTTGATAATTTTATGTCATTATGGGCGCGGGCAAGCGGCGCCCCTACGCGTTTATTATTTATATCACCGAATATATTTTTTCTGTTTTCATTTTATCAAAATTATCTGGATTTTCCTCATCTTCTGCCCACTGGGCGGGGTTATTAATTATGTATTCACGAATTTTATTTAATGATTCTTCGTTTCTTATTATATGGTCATAAAATGATCGTTGCCAGATTTTACCGGAAACATTTAAATTGTTTTGTTTAATATATGTCAGGTATTCCATGGTAGATTTTGATTTAAATGATCGAATAATTTGAGATATCGTAGGGGCGCCGCTTGCCTGCGCCCGTTTGTTGATAACAATAATACCGTGTAGATGATTAGGCATAATAACGGAATGATCCAATTCGATATTATTATATTCATTCGGTATGTTGTCCCATTGATTTTTTATAATTTGCCCGATTGTTGATAATTTTACGTTATTACGGGCGCAGGCAAGCGGCGCCCCTACCGAATTTGATTATAGATTTATTTTAGCGGAACGTCAAGGGTAAAGTGCGTAAGAGGTTATGGCGAAACATTTTAGCAATATTTCGGTTGATAATGTTTTGTAATTAGCCTATAATATCACACAACATGCAGGGCGTATTGTATGCTTATATTTTCGGAGCAAATTCACTATGTGGGTCAGGCTTCGCTTTTTTTTTATGTTGACGAAACGGAGATGAGATGGCAAATAACAAAAAAGTATGGAAAGTACACGAGAAAAATTCTCGATTACAGCAGATTTTGAGTTCTGAATTAGGGATCTCGTCCGTAGTCGCTCAAATTTTGATAAATCGGGGAATTCAAACGCCGGGCGCGGCAAATATGTTTCTTTTTGGAGATATTTCTTTATGTCCGGATCCTTATATTATGAAGGATATGGCGCGCGCGGTGGAAAGAGTAAAAAAAGCGGTTCAAGAACAAGAAAAAATATTAATTTATGGTGATTATGACGTTGATGGAGTGACCTCCACCGCTCTTTTGGCGGATGTGTTCGAAAAATTAGGCGCTAATTTTGAAGCTTTTATACCTAATCGGCTTGAGGAAGGGTATGGGCTTGACAAAAATGCCGTAATCAGGTTCGCTGAAAAAGGTGTTAGTCTCATTGTTACGGTTGATTGCGGTATAAATTCAAGCGAGGAAGTGGACGCGGCGAATAATTTAGGAATGGATGTTGTTATAACGGATCATCATGAAGTAAGAGGTAAGCGTCCGGCGGCGTTTGCCGCGATTAATCCGCATCAGGATGATTGCGAGTATCCTTTCGAACAGTTAGCGGGTGTCGGCGTGGCGTATAAGTTCGCGCGCGCTCTTATGAAAGGCAGGGAAGACGCGGCGGATGATCATCTTGACTTGGTTGCTTTGGGAACTGTCGCGGACGTTGTGCCCTTAAACGGAGAAAACCGAGTTTTAGTAAAAAAGGGTCTTAGGCGGTTAAGAATAACCTCGAAACCGGGCCTCAAGGCTTTAATGGAGGTTTCGGGAATTGATCCGGAAAAACTTAATTCCCGGCATATAGGTTTTGTTTTAGCTCCGCGTATAAACGCGATGGGCCGCCTTGGAACGGCGGAAACAGCGCTCAAGCTTCTTATGTGTAAGGATCCTAAGGAAGCGTATCAATTGGCCCAAATCCTTGATAAAGAAAACCGTCTTCGGCAGAATATTGAAAAGAGTGTCTTAGAGCAGGCGCTTCTGAGAGTGGAAAAAGAAATAGATCCCGATAGAGATAAAATTATAGTGCTTGCCGATGAGGCGTGGCATGCCGGAGTTATAGGTATAGTTGCTTCGCGTTTGACGGAAACGTATAATATGCCGGCAGTTTTGATATCGCTCGGCGCGGAAGAGGGGAAAGGTTCCGCGCGCGGAATAAAAGGTTTTAATTTGTTTGAAGCGATAAGCCGCGCGGGAGAACATTTGATAGGTTTCGGCGGGCATAAAGCCGCTTGCGGGATAAGAATAAAAAGAGAAAAAATAGATTCGTTTAGGGAAAGTATAAATTCGGTTGCGCCTGAGTGTTTTGAGGATGAAAATGAAAGCCTTGAATTTTTAATTGATTTTGATCTTCCATTTTCGTATATTACGCCGAAATTTATAGATGAAATTGAAATGTTGATGCCGCACGGTCCCGGCAATAGAGAGCCGGTTTTTTGTTCGAGAGGTCTTGAAGTGAAAAATACACCTCGGGATCTCGGCAAAAACGGGTTTAAGTTTTTAGCTCGGTGCGGGAGTCTTACCTGCGAGGCAATTACTTTTAAGAAAAATAAAATCACAAAACCTTCAGCCGGTGACATTATCAATCTCGCCTACGCGCCGTCAATCAACAGTTGGGGCGGATATGATACCATTCAGCTGAATATTAAAGACTTGCAATATCCTGCCGGCCGATAGTTTTCTGTCTAAACGCTGTCCTTTACCCACAAGTTCGGAAGGAGGATAACAAATGAGTATTGTCTTTTTCGATAATGTAACAAATTACGAGCACTTTCAAAAGACGATGTTATTCCCGCCACTAATAAAGGGATATCGCTTGACAGAACTACCCCAAAATAATGGATAATAGTTCAAAATAATGGGAGGAATATGAATAAAAAAGATGTGCTCATATCCACAAATTTGCAAAAAATTTTACGCTTTCTTTTATCCCACCCGTTGGAAGATTTTCTTGAAACCGAAATCCAGCGGACTACGGGGCTAAGTAAATCCGGGGTTAACTATGCTTTGCGGAATTTGGTTAAAACTGATTATATTTCCCGTCACAAAAGAGGGAAAGCATACTTCTACCAATTGAGGCGAGCGAATCTTATTGTTAAACAGCTCAAAATAATAGAAACCCTTACTCTTTTAAATGGTTTGCTCAGAAAGTTGGAACCGATATGTTCAAAAATAATTTTATTTGGTTCATCCAGCAGGGGAGAGAACACCCCGGACAGCGACATAGACTTGTTAATCGTAAGTCGAAGCAAAGGTTCGGTTATCGAGCAGATTAAAAAAGCAAAAACCAAAAGAGAGATTCAGTCGATTATTTGTACAAATGTCGAACTTTTGGAAAGAAAAAAAACGGATCCGGTCTTTTACGAACAAGCGATCCAAGGAATCGTTTTATGGGAAAGAAGCGAAAATGAGCTTTGATGAAGGATTGAGACGGGGGAGAATAAAAGAATTCTCACAGGGGAAAGCCCTTGTTCAAAAAGAAATTAAAACCGCGGAAAAAGATCTTGCCGATGGAAGAGAAGGTTTTTCCCGAGAGAAATACAAATGGGCGACAATACAAAGTTACTACGCGATGTTTCATTCCGCGTGAGCTCTTCTGTATCAAAAAAACTATCGTGAAAAAAGTCATTATTTTTTGATTGTCGCTCTAAAACATCTTTACGTTGATACCGGAAAAATGCCGGCATACTTTGTTGAAGCCTTACAGAAAGGTAAAGCATTGCGCGAAGACGCCGACTATTACGACGACTGGTCAGAACTCGGCTCCGGCGAAATGTTAAAACTTGCCGAAGAATTTTTAACCAAAACAAAAGAGCTTATACCAATTACAAAAAATAATTACCCAAAAGGAGAAGAGATCCCGGGCTTGA
>CAYPYT010000041.1:0-2730 GCA_964415105.1 uncultured Planctomycetia bacterium
ATTTAATCGTCACAGTATCAGCATACTCATTAGGGCACGGCATGCCGTGCCCCTACGAAATCAATCCATCAATCATAGCATGAGCCGACCCTGGGGTAAAGGCCGGGACGGCAAAACATGTAACGTGCTACCTGAAACATGAAGCAGAGATCCTTCGCTTTCGTCAGAGCCTGCCCTGAGCTTGCCGAAGGGATGAGGGGTCGAAAAAAAACACCCCGACCCCTCATTTTATCCAATCTGTTTCTGTCTCTTCGACAATTAAAACTTTATTTTTCCCCGGCGCTTTTTCTGACACTTCACTAACCTGTACGGTTTTCTTCACTAACGGTTTACTAAGCTCCACCGTTTTTTCCGTTTTGCCTCCAAAAAAACTTTCCGTTTCTTTTTTTCCCTTAACAGCCTCGGAAACATCCTCGTCATCGTCATTCGAAATGCCAACCTGTATATCCACCCCGATAAGAGTTCTTTGGGTTTTTCGATTTTTTTCGTTTATTTCCGGAGCTTCCCCGGATAGATATCCGCGATTTCCTTTGATCTCCTGGTCTACCCTATCCTTTTTGAAAGTATACACTTCCAAAAAATTTTCTTCGGCAAACGCTTTTGTCGACAATAACACCACGGCAACAACCAACAATAAAAAGATTTTCCGCATCACGCCTCCTTAATGAGACTTTGGTTTCAGAGCGCGCAAGCACGCTGAAACCTTTAGTCGAATTAATGTCCGAGTGCCTTGATGTAAATTTGCTTGTCAAATTTACATCACATCATAGGGCGCCGGACTAGTGCCACATAAAATAACGTCGTATACATTCCTCGACTCTGTCATTCCCGCGAACAGACTGTGTCAAAAGTGGAATTTTCGTTTCCTTTAAAAAATTTACTCCACATTTATATTATGGATCCCCGCTCCCCGCTTAGAGCATGCGGGGACAAGCTTCGCGAGGATGACAAAAGAGTATCAAAAGTTCTTTAACAGAGCACTAGTTTTCTTCAATTATCCGAATCGATTTTTTTCCTGATCCTAAGCCCCAATTCCATCAACTGTCCTTCCGTCACTGCCGACGGAGCCTCAGTCAAAGGACACACTCCTTTTTGTGTTTTGGGAAATGGAATAACTTCTCGTATAGAAACATCTCTCGTAAAGAGAGTAATAATCCTGTCCAAACCAAACGCCACCCCGCCATGCGGCGGCGCGCCGTAATTAAACGCCTTAAGAAGAAAACCGAATTTCTTTTCACATTCTTCTTTTGTCAACCCCAGCGCCTTAAATATTTTCTGTTGAACATCGTTTCTATGGATCCTTATACTGCCGGATCCGATCTCACTGCCGTTAAGCACTAAATCGTAAGAATTGGACACGATGTCCGCGAGTTTCCCTTTTTCCAAAAGCTCCATCCCTTCTTTCTTAAACGATGTAAAAGGATGATGTTCCGATACCCATCTGTTTTCATCTTTATTGAACTTAAAGAGAGGGAAATTCACGATCCAAACGAAATTAAATTTTTTATTGTCAACCAGTCCTTTATCTTTTCCTATTTTGAGCCTTAAGGCTCCTAACGAAGAGGTACTCGTTTCTTTCGAATCCGCGACCATAAAAATCATGTCCCCGGTTTTCGCTCCGGTTTCCCGTCTTAAAGTTTCGAGAAGTTCCGGCTTGAAAAATTTAGTTATGGGAGAAGTCATTTCATTGTCTTCCACTTTAAAATAGGCCAACCCCTTGGCTCCATATTCTCCCGTAAAAAACGTAAGGGCATCTATTTCTTTGCGGCTTATGTTCCCGTATCCGGGCGCGGCCAAGGCCATAATTTTTCCACCGGAAGAGATGACATTTTTAAATACTTTAAATTCGCATTTTTCGTCCGAGAAAAAACGCGTAAGATCGTGGAGAAAAACTTCAAACCTTGTATCCGGCTTGTCACTGCCGTACCGCGTCAAAGCTTCTTCATAATCCATTCTTTGAAACGGAATTTCCAGCGCCTCTCCCATAACATCCGAAAAAAGTCTTTTGAAAAGCTTCTCGCACACTTCCAATATATCGTTTTCATTTACAAACGACATTTCCATATCAAGCTGAGTAAATTCCGGCTGTCTGTCCGCTCGAAGATCTTCATCCCGAAAACATCTAACAATTTGAAAATATTTTTCCACGCCACCAACCATCAGCAATTGCTTAAATATCTGCGGAGACTGCGGAAGCGCGTAAAAATTTCCCGCCTGTACTCTTGAAGGTACAAGATAATCCCTTGCTCCTTCCGGTGTCGATTTTGTAAGCATAGGCGTCTCAACAAACAAGAAACCTTCTTCATCCAAAAAATCCATAATGGATTTATACGCTTTATGTTTAAGACGAAGTTTTTCCTGCATTACCGGACGCCTTAAATCAAGATAACGATATTTCAGCCTTATTTCTTCCGCCGCGTTGATATTATCCTTGATCTCAAAAGGAGGAGTTAAAGATTCCGAAAGGATCTCAAGCTTTTCTATTTCAATCTCAACTTCTCCGGTGGTAATATTCGCATTTACAGTCCCGGGAGGTCTCGCGAAAACTGTTCCGTCTATTCGCACACAATATTCGTTTCTAAGCTGGTGGGCTTCAGAGTGTATTTCAGCGTTTTTTTTCGGATCAAACACTATTTGAGTAATTCCGTGTTTGTCTCTAAGATCCATAAAAATAATATCACCGTGATCTCTGCCGGAAGCGATCCATCCCGCGAGCGAAACTTTTTTAGA
>CAYPYT010000041.1:2830-9623 GCA_964415105.1 uncultured Planctomycetia bacterium
CGAAGACTGCTCTTTGCTTTCCATATTTTTGAGCATAAGACAATTATTTTTGATCTCATTTTCTCCGATTATAATAACGAATTTTCGGTCTTCTTTGTGCGCCCGTCTCATACGCCCTTTAAAAGAGCGCTCCGTATGATCAACTTCGCAAGGAATTCCTTTTAGCCAAAATTCAGCGGCAATACCGAGAGCCTTATGCCGGCATTTCGCGTCCATAGGAAGAATTATCGTCCGCGGAATATCCGCAGTTTTAGCAGACTCCCCCGAGAGCAATAACAACCGTTCTATACCGAGGGCATATCCTGTCGCCCCGATATCCGGCCCGCCCATTTCTTTTATGAGATTATTATATCTGCCGCCGGCGGCAATAGCGTCCTGCGCGCCAAGTGAAGGATGTATAACTTCAAAAACGATTCCCGTATAATAATCCAGACCCCGAACTAAATCCGCCTTTTCCTGAAACGGCACGGACATTTCGTTAAGCGCCTTTTTAAACAAAACATAGTCATCGCCGCACTTCCGGCAATGATACTCCGTAATTTTCGGCGCGGAGAGAACGAGAGACGCGCATTTTTCTCTTTTACAATCCAAAACTCGCAACACATTAATTTCAGCTCTCCGCTTGCAGGAATCGCATAAACCGGTTTTTTTTTGAAGAAGATACTTTTTCAACACTTCTTTATATTTGGTTCGATCACTTACGCATCCGAGTGAATTAAGTACAATAGTGAAATCCTTGCAATTCAATTTGTGAAGAAGGACTTTTAAATTAAAAACAAGTTCCGCGTCAACATAAGGATTGGAATGAGCGATAATTTCCGCGCCAATCTGATAAAATTGCCGGAGGCGTCCCTTTTGAGGACGTTCTCCGCGGAACATGGGCCCTATATAGAACAGCTTACAGATTTCTTGTGTATTGAGACTGGGGTGCTCAATATAAGCCCTAATAGCTGATGCAGTGCCTTCAGGACGAAGAGAAATCATTTTTCCGCCTCTATCGGAAAAAGTATACATTTCTTTTTCTACGATATCCGTGTCTTCTCCGATACTTCTGATGAACACTTCCGCGTCTTCAAGAACCGGGGTAGAAATTTCATTAAAACCGAACACACGAAAAACCTCTCTGGCCTTTTCTTCCAGCTTCCGTCTTCGACGCGCTTCATCCGGCAGGATATCAGGCATACCTCTAAGAGACTTATATCTCAACTCGTTCTTCACTTATTTACCATCCGTTTTAGCTTCCACATCAATCTTCATTTTCATTCCGGATTTAAATGATACCACTTTTTTGTCCAGAATTGTTACACCTTCCCCTGTTCTGGGATTTCGACCCAATCTGCCCTTACGGGTTTTAACTTTAAATATCCCAAAATTTCTCAATTCAACTTTTTTCCCGGTACGAAGACTGTCTATGATTATATCAAAAGTCCGCTGTACAACCTCCTTGACATCAATCTGTTTTAGTCCCGTATCCTCCGAGATCCTGATAATAATGTCTTTCTTAGTCATAGTTATTCCTCCTTTTAATGAGACTTTAGTTTGAGAACGCGAAGTGTTCTCAAACCACTTAGTCGAATTAATGTCCGAGTCGCTTGATGTAAATTTGCTTGTCAAATTTACATCAAATTCCAGGCGGCCGGACAGTTTTCCTTAATGAGACTTTGGTTTCAGAACGCGAAGTGTTCTGAAACCATTTAGTCGAATTATCACCTCGACTTGCCCAATCACCCAATAATTCCAATAAGTGCTTATGCTATCACCAGTTACATCCCGTGTCAACAAAAACCTGATAACAAACGCAAACCGGCAAACCGACTAACCAGCTAACCAGCTAACCAGCTAACCGGCAAACCGGCGAACCTGCCTATTTCGTTAAAAACTTAACATTTCCGATCCCGACCACTTTTTCTACTTCTTCGATTAATTCGTCACACGCGGACACATAAAGATCCTTATCTGTGGCCATCCTGACTTTTCGACCTTCAGGAGATATAAGATCCAGGAATACAGGAATCATACCTTTATTCCGCTTCAAGGCTTCTTTCACACTCGGCATAGGGTTTGCTTCCGGCGTGGATACCGTAATTCTTATCAAAACGGATTTTGTAAATTTCTCTTTTACTTGTTCTATGGGAATAATTTCTTCCGCTATTAACTTCGGCTCTTCTTCTCTAAGATTCAAACGGCCCGAAATATAAACCAGCGCGTCCTCTTTCGCGAGTTCAGGCGCCTTACGATATGCGTTTGGAAAAACCAAAACTTCAATAAAATCATTAAGATCCCCCAAACTGAGTATTGCCATTTTTTCCGCTTTTTTACGAGTTACCGTTATCCGCACCTTATTTATCATCCCACCCACCAAAACTTCCTGCCCATCGGACATCCCCGCGAATTCCGATATCTTTCCGGTAGAATACGCGTTAAGAAGTCTTTCAAATCTTAACAGAGGATGCTTAGTGATATAGAACCCCAGCATTTCCTTTTCATTCGAAAGAAGCTCTTGCTCCGGCCACTCGGGTATATCCGGTAAAGCTTCAAAATTTTTTTTAAAACTTTCATCAGCGGCGATGTCATCAAAAAATGACATTTGCCCCAAAAATTTGTCCCTATTCGTTTTTGACGCCATATTCAGCACTTTGTCCAAAACCGACATTGCCTGAGATCTGAACACATTTGTAGAATCGAACGCGCCGCACTTGATCAAACTTTCCACAACTTTCCGGTTAACCGCTTTAGGCCCGACTTTTTGCGCGAAATCATATATTGATTCGAAATTTCCGCTGATTTCACGTGTATTGATCATGGATTCCGCCGCTCCCGCTCCCACATTTTTTACCGCCGACAATCCGAATCGAATATCATTTCCCACAACCGTAAAATCTTTAAAACTTTCGTTTATGTCCGGCGGCAAAATACTAATACCCATCCGGATACATTCATTAAAATAATCCGATATTTTGTCGGTATTATTTTTCTCACTTGCAAGCAGAGCCGTCATAAACTCCACGGGATGATTAGCTTTCAGATACGCGGTTCTATAACTTACCAATGAATAAGCCGCGCTATGCGATTTATTGAACCCGTATCCGGCAAAATATGATATAAAATCCCATATTTTTTCCGCGGCATCTTTATTTACATTTTTTTTCTCCGCGCCCCGGAGAAACTTATTTTTCAGTTCTTTAAGCGCGGCGTGAATTTTTTTTCCCATGACTTTGCGGACATTATCCGCTTCAGCCATACTGAATCCCCCAAGAGTCGAGACGATCTGCATAACCTGTTCCTGAAAAACTATTATCCCGTAAGTCTCTTTTAATATCGGTTCAAGCGCGGGATGATCGTATTTAACCTTGATCAGACCTTGTTTTCTTTTGATAAAGTCATCAAGCATGCCGCTTCCCATTGGTCCCGGACGATACAAGGCTAAAATCGCTATTAGATCTTCAAATTTTTCGGGTCTGAGTTTTCGCAAAAGATCCCGCATTCCGCTTGATTCAAGCTGAAAAACACCGGAAGTCTCGGCGGCGTTCAAAAGATCAAAAGTTGCCGTGTCACAAAGC
Organism: uncultured Planctomycetia bacterium; assembly: GCA_964415105.1. Lineage (GTDB taxonomy): Bacteria > Omnitrophota > Gorgyraeia > Tantalellales > Tantalellaceae > BS750m-G21. Next base: position 6,391 of record CAYPYT010000041.1, read on the forward strand.
GAAATATTATTTATGTCTACGTCTTCACCCTTTGTGCGTTTCACAATTTTGACCGTCTTGTCAATTACTGTCAATGTTTTCAGCCCAAGAAAATCCATCTTCAGCATCCCGATCTTTTCCAACGACTTCATCGAATAACCCGTTATTAACTGATCATCCGCTGTTTTAAAGAGCGGTATCCGTTTATGCAAAGGCTTGTCTGAAATCACAACCCCTGCCGCGTGAGTTGACGCGTGCCTATTCAGCCCTTCCAAGCGCTCCGCGGTATCTATAAGCTGACGGACAACCGGATCCTCATCATACTTTCTCCGAAGTTCCGGTTCTATATTTAAAGCCTGCTTTATGGTCATACCCGCGTCATTGGGAACAAGTTTTGCTATTTTATCCACTTCCGCGTATGGAATACTCATCACCCGGCCGACATCTCTTAAAACTCCTTTTGCCATCATACTTCCGAACGTAATGATCTGCGCGACGTTTTCCTTCGAATACTTTTCGATCACATAATCAATAACTTCACCGCGCCGCTCAAAACAAAAATCTATATCAATATCCGGCATTGTCACTCTGGCAGGATTAAGAAAACGTTCGAAAATAAGTCCATATTTAAGCGGATCGATATCCGTAATTCCTATCACATAGCTTATCAGACTCCCCGCCGCGGATCCTCTGCCGGGTCCGACAGGTATATTTTTCAATTTAGCATGATTTATAAAATCCCACACAATAAGAAAATAGCCTACATATCCGCTTTCTTTAATAATTTTTAATTCGTGATCCGCGCGTTGTTTAATCTCTTTTGTGAAATTTCCATAACGTTTTTTTACGCCTTCGGTGACGAGACGCTCAAAAAAGGCGTCATTATCTTCCCCGTCCGGCGCTTTAAACTGCGGTATGTGAATTTGACTAAAGTCAAATTCTAAAATACACCTCTCTGCGATTTTTATCGTATTTAAAATTGCTTCCGGAACGTCTTTAAAGCTCTTTTCCATCTCTTCCGGAGACTTAAAATACAACTGATCCGTCTGAAATTTCATACGTTCCGGATTTGAGAGCGTAGTCTGAGTTTGCACACACAAAAGAGCCTCATGCGCCTTAGCGTCAAGCCTGTCGAGATAGTGTACATCGCTCGTCGCTACAAGCGGAAGATTCGTTTCACCCGCGAGACGAATCAATTCTGAATTTAGCTTATTTTGTTTGTCGAGATGATTATCTTGAAGTTCTAAATAAAAATTGTCTTTTCCGAATATATCCGAATATTCCATTGCCGCTTTTTTTGCTTCATCGTATTGTCCTGAAAGAATGAAATGCGGAACTTCACCTTGAAGGCAAGCGCTCATCGCGATAAGGCCTTTACTGCATCTGTTAAGAACTTCCTTATCAACACGCGGTTTATAGTAAAACCCTTCAAGAAAACTGATAGAAACTATTTCTATAAGATTTTTATATCCAGTAAGGTTTTTTGCCAGAAGAACGAGGTGATATGACGCGCCCTTTATCCCATGACTGGTCTTATCAAAACGGCTTTCGGGCGCCACATAAATTTCACACCCGATAATCGGTTTAACCCCTCTTGATTTGGCCGCTTCATAAAATTCAATCGCTCCGAACATATTTCCGTGATCGGTTATGGCGCACGCCGGCATATCATAACTATGTGCCAAATCAAGAAGCTCCCCAAGCCGGCAAGCTCCATCAAGAAGACTGAATTGAGTATGAACATGCAGATGTACAAATTTTGAGTGTTGTTTTGTCATGATAGGTTTCAGGTTTCAAGTTACAAGTTTCAGGTAACAGGTTTCAAGTTTTCCGCCGAAGGCGGACCCGCCTTCGGCGGGAAACCTGAAACCTGTAACTTGTACCTTGAATCATTTCCTCATTCCTACGCGCTGAGCGGCCTGATAAACTTTGCCCTCTGTTTTGATGGAAGGAGCGATTATCATTTTTACAAGCTGCATCTCCCGAATACTGCGCGCGCCGAGATTTCCCATACTTGTCGCGAGTGCTCCGACAAGATTCTGGGTTCCATCGTCAAGACTCGCGGGACCATATAAAATTTCTTCTAAACTGCCCGTTGTCCCGACATGAATGCGTGTTCCTCTCGGAAGCGAAGGATGCGGCATAGCCATACCCCAATGATAACCCCTGCCTGGAGCTTCTTTAGCTCTGGCAAAAGCATTTCCGAGCATAACCGCGTCAGCTCCGGCCGCGATAGCTTTACAAACATCTCCCCCTGTAGCCATTCCTCCATCGGTAATGATGGAAATATACTTCCCGGTTTTTTTATAATAAAAATCCCTTGCCGACGCGCAGTCGCAAGTTGCCGTAATTTGGGGCACACCGATACCAAGCACTCCGCGTGAGGTACAAGCCGTACCTGGTCCGATACCCACAAAAATTCCGGCACATTTCGTGTCCATAAGACTGAGCGCGACCTTATAATCCACGCAATTACCCAATAATACCGGAATTTTCATCTCGGCGCAGAACTTATAAAGATCAAGCGGTTCATATTCACTCGACTCATGTCTAACGCTGATTACTGTTGACTGTATTATAAAAATATCACATCCGGCTTCGCCGGCAACCGGTCCGAATTCCCTGGCTACCTGCGGATTACAGCTAACCAAAGCCGGCACTCCTTTTGCTTTTATCTCAAGTATCCTTTCGGCAATAAGTTTCTTTTTTATAGGCTTTGAATACACATCTTGTATGGTCTTCGTTAATTCTTTCGGATCACATTTAACAATTCTTTCGACCGCTTCTTTCGGATTATCATATCTTGTTGAAATTCCTTCCAGATGAAGTACTGCCGCGCCGCCCAATTTCCCCATCGCGATCGCAAAATCCACATCTACCACTCCGTCCATGGAAGATGCCATTATCGGCGCCTGAAACTTGATGCCTCCTATAGTGCATGATGTATCGACATCATTCGGATTTATCGTCAGCTCTCCCGGAACCAACGCCACTTCGTCAAACCCATAACTCCGTCTTGCCTTCCGGCCTTTCCCAACCCACATCCCCATAATACCCCTCCTTAATGAGACACTAATTTTAATCGTAAGGTACAGGCCTGCCTGTACCTTACCCTAATAAATTAAAGGATATAAATTGATATAATACAAAAGTGAGGCAATTTTGTCAAGGTTAACAAAAAGGGCACACGCGGGTGTGCCCCTATGGGAATGTGCTTCGGAAATTTCGTAGGGGCACATTGCATGTGCCCTTTT
>CAYPYT010000042.1:0-9621 GCA_964415105.1 uncultured Planctomycetia bacterium
CACGCACTTATTTCGTAGTTTAAAATGTGCAATTAATTAACGTAATTGGTATAAGATCAATCGGCAGTCGGGGAAAAATTGCGTCACGCTCATATAAATACGTAAGCATTACAAACAACTTTATGATTAACCTATTTTTTTTATTTCTGCTCGGTCAATATTATATGATCAGACTCTATCTGCATTAACGCGCGAAAAAATTCCTTAATTTCCTTCTCAGGCGTATGGGCGCTTGCCTCACCATAAAATTTAACGGCATTTTTTTCTCTTCTCGCCGCTTCTTTTATGTTTTCTATATCAGAATCAACCGCTTTATCCGCCCCTTCGGAAGAATCCGGTTTTGCTATTCTCAAATGTTTACATATCGCCGAGGCGTGCTCCCTCTCAACCTTTGAAAGCCCCTTAAACATACTCGAAACATACACATCTTTACTTTTCGCGGAAATCGCTTTATAAAAATTCGTGTTATTAATTTCGAGATCCAAGGCTTTTCTCAAATTTGCTTTCGTCACGTCCGATAAATCGCCGTTATGAAGCAGTTTCCAATCTTCAGCCGAAACAAAATATTCTTCATGCGCGCCGCAAAACGGACAACTCTTAGGTTTCTCCTCACCTAAATAAACCTCACCGCAAATCTGACACCGATAAACTTTCATAATGTTCCTTCCCGGAGCTTCTACAAAATTATTAAATTCGTAGGGGCGGACCTGCGTGTCCGCCCTTTTCTGTCACATACACGTTATTAAAGTATCGTTCATTGTTCAATTCGTAGGGGCGGACCCGCGTGTCCGTCCTTTTCTGTCGCATACACGTTATTAAAGTATCGTTCATTGTTCAATCCATTAGGGCGCACACATGAGTGCGCCCCTACGGACTTGATTCCCCTATGCCTTTATTCATATCTTAGGGCTTCTATCGGGTTGAGTTCGGAGGCTTTTTGAGCCGGCCAGAGGCCGAAAAATATGCCGACGGCGATTGAGAAACCTGCCGCGAGAATAATATTTGATAATGTTACTTTTGTCGCCCATCCGGCGAAAAAGGATAATAGTAGTGATATTCCTATGCCCAGAAGTACCCCCATAAGACCGCCGCTTAGCGTCATAATCACCGCTTCAATAAGAAACTGCGTCATAATGTCTTTCGCGCGCGCGCCGAGGGCTTTTCTGAGACCTATCTCCCGCGTTCTTTCAGTAACTGAAACTAACATAATATTCATAATGCCTATACCGCCTACCAGAAGAGATATCGCGGCGATAGAACCCAAAAGAACACTCATTGTCCGCGTGGTGCTCGATAACATTTCCTGTATCTCGCTCATATCGCGTATATGGAAATAATCGTCCGCGTTTTTATATATGCGGTGTTTTTTCGCGATCACCTGTTTAATTTGTTCCTTCGCCTGCTCCATTGATTCCATATCAGAGACTTCAACATCGATTCCGTCAAGATAATCTTTACCCAACAGCCGGTACATCGCCGTTGTCACGGGGACATAAATAACTTCGTTTTGGTCTCGCCAGCCGGCTGAACTTTTTTCGGGTGCGATACCTATAACTCTGAAGTTAATACGGTTTATTTTTATTATTTCTCCCACGGGATTTATCCTGCCGAAAAGCTTTTCGACTATTGTTGTCCCGAGTATGGCCGTTTTTTCGCGAAGGGAAATTTCTTCAGGAGTGAACCATCTGCCGATTTCCGGTACCGACGCGCGCATTTTCCCATAATCATAACCAACACCCTCGACTCTTGTATTCCAGTTTTCGCTTTTATAAACAACCTGCGCGTTTCCGCTAACGGTACCGCTTACTCTTTTGATCAAAGGAGTCATCTCTCTCATCGCGTCAACATCACTTGCCGTAAAACGTGTATTGGCCCCTGCCTCGTGAGAAACCCCTCTAACGTTTGAAGCGCCTCCGCGTATTGACAAGAGATTCGATCCAAGCGTTTTGATCCGTTGTTCCATAGCTTCTTGCGCTCCCTGTCCGAGAGCAAGCATGGAGATAACCGCGCCAACCCCGAAAAGTATGCCGAGCATGGAAAGAAACGATCTTATTTTGTTCGCGAAGATCGCCCTGCGGGACTGCCTCACATGTTCAACCAATTCCACTTTGGCAAAAGCGGAATGAGTCCGGTTTAATATATCGCGAACCGGTTTATCTCCTTCATCGGAAGGGGGAGTTTTCACTTTAGTTTCATCGGATATGATCTTGCCGTCACGCATTGTTATTATTCTTTTCGCGTAGAGGGCGATCTCTTTTTCATGAGTAACCATCACAACGGTTTTTCCCTCTTTATTTAAACCGCGGATAATTTCCATTATTTCTTCTTCGCTTTTTGTGTCAAGATTACCCGTGGGCTCATCGGCTAAAATTATAACGGGTTCATTAACCAACGCGCGGGCTATCGCTACTCTCTGCTGTTCCCCTCCGGAAAGTTCGTTGGGCAGGTGTTTCGCGCGATTTTTTAAGCCTACTGCCGATAATTTTTTTTCAGCTTGCTGAATAAGGTTTTTTTTATCCGAATAGATAAGAGGAAGTTCCACATTTTCCATAGCGCTGGTTCTCTTTAAGAGATGAAACTGCTGGAAGACAAATCCTGCCAGATTGTTTCTTAGATATGCCGATTCCTCGTTAGACAAGCTTGATATGTCTGTCCCGAAAATCTTATATGACCCGGCATCGGGGCGGTCCAAAAAACCCAATATATGCAGGAGGGTTGACTTTCCGCTCCCGGACGCGCCCATTATGGCGACAAATTCGCCCTGGTTTATTGTAAGAGATACGCCGCTCAGCGCCTCTACGCGCGCCTCGCCCTTGCCGTATGTTTTGGATATGTTTTTTATTTCAATCATTTTTTATTATTTCTTCGCGGCATAAACGGATTAGTGCCGGCAGATTTTTTTTGGGGGAGATACTCGTCAGTCTGGATCAAAACATTATCATTTTCGGAAATACCCGATATTATTTCCGTGTTTTTTCCATCAGTCAGCCCCGCGTCAATATAACGTTTTTGCGGCGCGCCGTTTTGACCTTTGATCATTACAAACGGCTTTTTCCCGTCATAATGAACGGCTATTGATGAGATCACTAAAATATCTTTTTTCGCTTCTCGCGCGACTTCAACCATCACACTCATCCCTGAACGCAAAAATTTCGGCACCTCGCGCGGAAGAATATCAACATCGTATATGGTTACGTTGTTTACAATTTCCGATTCATACGCGAGATGATCCACATTTCCTTCTATTTTAACATCGGGATACGCGTCCAGCGTAATAAAAGCTTTCTGTCCCAGTTTAACTTTTCCGATATCCGTTTCATCAAACTGGGCGCTTATAACAAGTCTGTCGGATAAAACTAAAACCGCGTCCTGCGCCGTAATGGTCTGGCCGGGTTCAACAGAACGGACTATTACTTCGCCGTTTATCGGAGATATTATCGGTGTTTTTTTATATACTTCTTCCCAATACGCTAACACTTCATCCGATTGAGACCGCGCGGCGTCCACTAACGCGGCTCTTTCGGTTGAACTCATCCATACCAAAATATCTCCTTCCGAAACAATGTCGCCTTCCCTTACCATGACCTTGTCAATTCTGCCGGCAATGGAGGGCTTGATCTCAAGCCTGTTCTGCGGCTCTATCACACCCGTTGTCGCGACCGTTACGAGAATTTCTCCTCTGCCGGGACTTATGACAGTTTGTCTTATCCCGCGTTTGGACCCGGAAATACACCCTCGAAAAAAAACCGCCGCGATAATTATTAACGGGAGCATAACAAAAAAAATTTTCGCCTTATGCTTCATCATATGCCAACGTCCCTCCTATTGCCTGGATCCAATACGCTTCGGCATAAAGCATCTCCGCTTCAGCGTCCAAATAAGCCTTTTGGGCTTTCACAAGATTGTCTTCTATAATTATCCAATCGTTAAATGACGTAAGCCCCGTCGCGTATTGAGCTCTGGATATTTTCGCGCGTTCCTCTGCCGCTATTAAAAACTTATTTTTCACCGAAACGTCGGCAATGGCATCCTTTAGGTTTTTCCATGATCTTTCGAGCGTGACCAAAACGCTGTCCCTGCCGCTTCTTTCTTCGGATTTCGCCTGAATTAGCTCTGATTTAGCCTTTGAAACTTCGAGCACGCGGCTCCCGCCCTCAAAGAGCGGCAAAGAGGCTGAAACCCCGGCTGACCACTCGTTTTTTTTCGGAGGCCACTCATTATTTGTCCTGCCGAAAGATCCATCAAGATAAAGTTTCGGAAAAAAATCCGCCTCTTTGGAATTAACATTGTATACCGCCGCTTCTTTTTTAGATATCAGTTCCTTAAGAAAAGGGGTCGCGCGGGCAAGATAATCAATGTCAGGTTTCGCGCTGTAATCTCCGCTAAGAGAAAAATCCCCTTCAGCAACCATGCTCTTCATTTTCTCAAGCCCCAGTTCTTTTGACAATTCTCTTTGAGACAGTAAAACGCTTCTTTCGGCTTCGGCGATATCCAATTCCGCCTGCGCCACATCCGCCTGAGCGGTTAAATACGCTCCTCTATGTTCTCTCCCGCCTTCATACCGCAATTTAACAAGTTCAAGATTTTGTTTTCTCCTCAAGAAAATGTTCTCTGTGATCAGAATTAACGCCTCGGCTCTCATCAAATTTGTAAAAGCGCTTCTTAATGCCAGCCTCACATCGGAAGAAACAACATCATAATTATAACACACGGCATTAAAGGTTTTTAGGGCGTTTGAAACTTCACTGGAGGTTTTAAATCCGTCGAAAACAAGCTGACTCGCGCTTACTGTATAGGTATAGGTGTTCGCGGGTTTTTTAGTGTTGGATTTTACTCTTTTACCTCTAACTTCTGAGTCTATTTGCGGTAAGATCCCGCTTAAATCTATGCCAATGTCTCTATTTGCCTGTTTAATTTGTTCTATCGCTGAAATTAGATCCGGATTGCTCTGCCGGGCGGTACGCAGACATTCTTCCCATGTGATCAGTTCTTCCGTATACGCGTCCCCTGATCCAAAAAACATACACATAATAAAAAAAACGCACATCAGAAACGAACCCTTGCGTCCGCCCTTCATAAATCCCCCGCGTACACACTTTGATAAACTTCTCATAATTCCGGTATTTTAGCATAACCCGACAAACAAATCAACGTCACCGTAGGGGCGGACCCGCGTGTCCGCCCTTTTTCGTCGGCATTCACGTTACGATTGTTTCGTTCATTATTCAATTCATCAGGGCGGACACATGGGGCCGCACCCTACGAAAATGATTCGGCGGAATATTCGTTCATTGTATTTCCATCCCCACCGTAGGGGCGGACCCGCGTGTCCGCCCTTATTTAACTATCATGTAACCCGCGACTACTATGAGACATACACCGAAAATTTTTCGCAGGATAATTTCCGGGATGGGAAGAGCGAACTTCGCGCCGAGATATCCGCCGATCACAAACCCTATACAAAGCAGTCCGGCTACGGGAAGATTAACATGCCCTCCCTTATAATAAGCCGCCGCCGCCAAAATTCCTATGGGCGGAACAAGCATTGCCAACGTGGTTCCTTGCGCCGCGTGCTGGGAGAACTTAAAGATATAAATAAGACACGGCACGATCACGATCCCGCCTCCTATCCCGATAAGCCCGCTTACTATACCGGCGAATAAGCCAACTGTCATGTATAAAAATAGGTTTAACATCTTTTATCTCCTTCTAAAATAAAATTGTAAAGGGCGAACACATGGGTCCGCCCTTACGAAATTTGATTACCCGATCAAAATGATTCGGCGGAATATTCATTGCATTACCATCCCCACCGTAGGGGCGAACCCGCGTGTCCGCCCTTTTTTTTCGTCGGCATTCACGTTACGATTACTTCGTTCATTGTTCAATCCATTAGGGCGGACACATGGGACCGCCCCTACGAAGATGTGGGTGCGTAATGGATTTTAAGATATTTTATCTTCTGCTCATAAGGCGAATTTCGAAATCTTCCGTCCCATCGTCAAAAATAACACTATTTTCACGTATCTCTTTAACAGTATTGCCTGAAACTTTCCCGCCTATTCCTATGATTTGGTTATTTATGATCGCGCGCGGAGCGTCTCCATCGAATACAATACCCTGCAGATTTAAACTTGTCGGTTCGTTTGGACTTTGTTTCTTCGAAACGTTCGGAGCGAAAGGGTCTTCACGTCCGTATTTCGTTTTGGATAAAACCGTTTTAGCGGCTGTTTTTTTTGCCGGCACATTTTGAGCGGCAGGCTTAACATCTGCCGCCGGAATTGGTTTAGCGGCTGTTTTTTTCGCTCCGCCACATCCGGCGGTAAACAAAATTATAACTATACCCGCGCTAAAAACGCGATACGCGTTAATTTTTGACATCATTTTCCACCACCGTATATACATTCAGGTTAAACCTCATATCTAAAAGTCCCGGATCATCTTTCATGTGCTTCAGGTCAACTTCGTTTATACCCAGTATTTTACCGCTCAAATTAATTTTTCTCAAAAATTTCAAAATATTGTTATACCCACCGCTTAAGATAACTTCCACAATGTTGATCTTATAATTTATCTTTTCTTCGCGGTCGGAACTGAAAATTATTTCACTGCTTTTCGGCTTTATTCTTTCTATATCAATTCTCATCTCACCCGCCCATGAGTCAAGTCCGTTTAAAAAAGTAAGCGCTTCTTCTTCGGTAAAAAACTTTGCTCTCGTCTCTAACACATTCGTCTTTAATGCTTTAAACGCGCTTTCTAAACGCTGTAAACTCCTAATTTTGTCTCCCCGGGTTTTCATCAGCTTCTTCTGCGCCGTAAGCTGTCTCGCGGCGATCTTATGCTGACAAGCTATCGGAGGAATGATAATACTGTATAGCGCGTACCCGAAAATGAGTATTATTGTCCCGGCTATTATCAGTTTTTCCCGGATGTTTAAATCATATATCGGTTTTAAATTAAACTTCACTTTTCTTCACTCGTTTCTTTTATTTCACACTTTATAACAAAATAAGCACGTATCAGCCCGCCTTCGATCTCTTTGTCTTTAGATTCTTCCAATGTTACGTTTTCAAAAAATATTGATTCTTTTAAAGAGCGTACCAGATCAAAAACACTGCCCTGAGAAGCCGCCTCACCCTTGAAAAGAAGAATACCCTCTTTGTTACTGACCAAACTGATCAAATAAGTATCTTTCGGAACGATTTTTTTCATCTCTCCTAAGATTTCAACCCAATCTTCTCTCGCGGCTTCCATCATTATTTTTTGCTGTTGTTTCTTTTCGCTATTATACACACTGTCCATTTTCGCGACACTTAGCAATTCCTCCAGCCTTTTTATGGGTTTTTTTAAATCTTTCTGCATGATTCGCGCGACCCTTCGCGCGTTCCACATATTAAAATACAGTACGGAAAAATATGCCACTATCATTATGGCCAAAATCGCCAAAGCTTTTTTTAAAAATGTAAACTGCAGGTTAAATTTTGACTCTTTTATTTCTTCCACAGGTAAAAGGTTAAGTTTAGCGGAAAATTTGTTTTTAACTGACTCCCTTAAACTAAGCCCCTCCGCCGCGATTACCTCTCCCAGATCCGAGGATACTATTTCCTTGACCTCACCTTCTTCATTAAACTCATTCTTGCAGTAGGCCGTAATGGATTCCATCTCTGTTTGCAATTCATCTATCGTATCAGCTTTATGTAAATAATGTATTTTCCCGTCTTTAAAAATAAATATTGTGGCATTATCGTATTCCACTGCCGCCATAACAACACTCCCTTTCAGTAAGGAAGTATCCTTCAAAAAAAGCGCTCTCGCGATAGCCACTGAACTTGTTTCTATCACGCGAAGATTCAAGCCCGCCAATTTCATAGTTTCAACGTATGAATCTATTATTTCTCTTTTTATCGCGACCGATAAAATTTTTAACTGCCGGGCGCCGTTCTCATTTATTTCTTCTATCGTATGAAAATCGGTTAAAAGATCACTGCCGGCAAAAACCATGTATTTAGAGGATTCTTCTTTTATTATCCGGTTTATAGCCTCATTTCCGAGCGGCGGCACTTTCATTAATCGCAGGATAACACCCTTGCCCCAGACTACCGCGCCCGCGTCTTTAGACTTGATCCCCTGAGAGCTCAAGAGACGTTTGATCGCATTCGCAGCTTTCGGGGGATCAAATATAACACAATCCTTAGAAACAGCCTCTTTCAAAGGAAGCCTCACAGGCGCGTCAATTTCTTCCGTCATGACCCTGATCTCGTTCGGACCTATATCTAAGGCTATTATTGAGTTTTTGCGCATTACTTTTCTTTCCAGTATTGCAGGGTAGCGGCACTCCCCACGATTTTTATTTTGGCTTCAATCACCCTTTCGAAATCTCCGAATTCGCCGGTAGATTCTACGGTATACACATTCACGGAGACTGCTGTCTGGGCAACAGTGTAAAAAGTATTATTATCCGCGGTATCAGGGAACTCTGTCCTGGCTATATTCCCGTCACCGCCGTTCAATAAGTCATATATAGCCGCTTCCACTCCCGCGTCGGAGATATACGTCGCGATGACGTCACCCTTCTGATTGCGCAATATCTCAGTCTCGCTTGTCGCCGCGTCTAAAAAACCTATCGTTAAAATAGCCCCCACCATTATCACAAACACCGCGATCAATAAAACAGCACCTTTGTTATTGTTCAGCTTCATGTTATTTCCACCTCGCAGGTGGAATTTCTTTCCCACCTAACAAATCATCAACCGGCTAACCGTTTATCCTATTGTTATACTTGATGTTGGGGTATATCTTCCAGCCGGTGAATCATTATCTTTAATACTCATATTCACAGCCCATGAGCCTGAAGCAAACCCCGATAGATCCTGAGAACCTGTATAAGTCTCGTCTCCATTGTTGGTTAAACTGAAATTAACCTTCGTTCCGCCTTTTTTAAGCTGACATGTGGCATAATCCAAATCTGTATAATCCACCTGATCCGTCCATACTTTGATATAGAATATATCGGATGTGCTGAAAACCGTATCTTCCGTCGAAAAATCGGAATTTTTCGATAAAATATATCCTTCACCCGAAACCGGTGTACTTCTGATGTAAACCATTGATGTTATGACAACCGGACTAACAGCATCATCCGGGTCTGAAATAGTAAGAGATATTTCCACCGCTTTTACATCTTCTTCTTGTGATGTTTTTTTACCGGTTATATCGTAAAAGTCAAAACCAAGATCGTTCACTCCGGCAACCATACCGGCCAAAATTTCGCCGTTTCTCGTCAAATAATCGTTCATCTCGGTGTAAGTAATATTTGTGTCATCCACATCGTTAAAACTGACCGATCTCTTGCTAATTGCAGTAAATTCATCAGCCTCGCGAAGTTCCTTAAGCATTTTATCCATTCCCGCGCGCGCGTTCTGCACAACTTCATTTCTTTTGTCCGCCGATTCCCAACTCACATGAAACGCCCGAAGATAAGGCGTTATAGCCACCAAAAGCACGGAGACTATGGCGATCACAAATAATACCTCGACTAAAGTAAAACCACTACCGTCGTATATCGTATGTCGTATATCGGATGTCGTTTTTTTTGTCGTATATTTCATGTCTCCTTTTTTC
>CAYPYT010000043.1:0-9600 GCA_964415105.1 uncultured Planctomycetia bacterium
GTAGCCCGATAATATCAAAATAGATTGGCGAAGGCTGGTGGAGGTGCCGGGATTCGAACCCGGGTCCATAACCTTTAACCTAAGAGTATCTACATGCTTAGTCTGTCTTAGATCTTTTTTCGGAAGGTTTGACAAACACAACATTTCCCGAAAGCAGACTCCTAATACTGCTTGAAGGCAGGAGACATCTCTTCAAGAGTCCTTGCTTTATTGTAGTTCTATTAGTATCCCAAGGCACTTACTAAAGAACTCGTCCCCAGCATTGTGGGAACATTTAACGCATCCAAAGCCAGGATGTTCTCGGCTTCGGCTACTGGATCATAGTTTGCGTTTATTGTGTTCAGGTTTTTTAAGAGGCCACCTGAAACCTCTGCATGCTGCCCAAAGATCACAAGACCATGTCGAGGCCTGTCACCCCCAAGTAGTTGTTAACCGTTGGTCGTTAGTTTTTATTTCTTACTTCCCTGTCTATTTCTCTCTTTACTTGTTTTTCTTTTAGAGCTTTTCTTTTATCGTATTGCCTTTTGCCTTTTGCCAGCGCGATTTCTACTTTGGCATATCCTCGACAGAAATAAACTTTTATCGGAACCAAAGTAAAGCCCTGTTGAGAAGTTTTTATATCAAGCTGTCTTATTTCCGATTTGTTTAGTAAAAGTTTTCTTTTCCTTAAAGGATCACATTCTTCACGCGAATATTCATAAGGATCTATGTGCATATTGTATATGAAAAGTTCCTCGTTTTCAATCTTTGCGAAACTTCCTTTTAAATTAGCCCCGCCGGCGCGTAAAGACTTGACTTCATTCCCCTTGAGCATAATTCCGGCTTCATACCCCTTATCAATATGAAAATCCCTCAAGGCCTGTCTGTTTGTAATTGCTATTTTTCTTTTATTATCCTTCATGTTCTTACGTCATTATACAGCACTTTGTTATAAATTTCAAGACATTACTTTGTTTTGTCTTAACCCCCCACTCCTATCTCTCCCATTATAATCCACTACCAACCTCGTAGGTTACTACCAACCTCGTAGGTTACTACCAACCTCGTAGGTTACTACCAACCTACGAGGTTGGTGTTTTGGTTTGACGGCTAACCGACTCTGTTTGACGCGAAATATCTTTTATAGTATAATCTTTGCGGGTTTCGGTCTACCTTGCTCTTTTCTTTTTTTTATGGTGCTTGCGGGCGTGGCGAAATTGGCAGACGCGTATGGTTCAGGTCCATATGGAGGCAACTCCTTGGGGGTTCAAGTCCCTTCGCCCGCACCAGCCTTCGCCTATCTATTTTGATATTACGGGCTACGGCTGGCTTGCCAGCTAATACAACGAAATCGAACTATAAAAATGCGAACGCTGTCCGCCGAAGCAGATAATATGAAGTAGAAGTGAAGGAGGACAAATTTTCACCGATCTATTTGAAAAGCATATCTGGCTATGACTGTAATTAATTGGGAGACGTCCCTATTTAATTTATATATCTTCCGCTATGTCGGAATGCGTCACTAACTGTATTTTTTCCGCTTCGAGAATTTCTTTCCATTTACTACTTAATAAAACTTCTAATTCTTTTGGCGCGTTTTTATACCAAGGGGATTCTTTTAAAAAGATTTCTGAAGCAGTTGCGGGATGCACCGCGAGTTCCGTTACGCCTTCTGAAAGAGTCCTCAGCATAAATGATAATATCGACCGATCCATACGGCCGGAATGAAAATGGCCTAAAAACGCGTCATTGTGCCCGATGTTTTTATCTGTCAGTTTTTTTTTCGCGCCGCGCGTGAATACTCTAAGACCCGCGTATCTCACAACGTCAGTAATTCTGAAATCTTTTAATATCACTTGAATTTTTTCAATCGGCATTCTGATATACGACACGTTGAAAGTTTCCGCTATTTTCATTACAGCTTCTAAAACTGGCGGAAACATATGAATATGCTCGTGGCTGTCAAGATGTGTTACCTTAAGTCCGCTTGCTATAATTTTTTTTATCTGCTCTTTAAGTTCGATAAAGATCTCTTCTCGAGAAATCTTTTCTTTCAGTAAAAGCATGGCAAAATCTTTATACGTGGGGACAAAAGTATCTTTCCCGGATAAAAGCGATCTGATAAGCGCGGCGTTTTCAGCCGCGGGTTTTAAACTTCCGGTAAGCGTGAAATGAACTCCTATTTCTCGTTTCTTCAGAGCCCTGAGCCTCTCGCACGCTTCATTAAAATATTCCCCGCATGCCATAATACTCGCGCCGGTTATAACTCCGGCTGAATAACATTTTTCTACGGCTTCGTTTATCGGAATCGAAAACCCAAAATCATCAGCGTTAATAATTAATTTTTTCATGAATTTGTTTTTTTATACGAAAGAATCTTTATTTTCAGCATATCCCGAAATGTCGCTAAAATAACGGGAACCCTCGCGATATAGGATTTACCGCCCTCGCGCGGCATGAAAATAAGAGGAAATTGATGGATAGTGCATTTTTTTATTTTCGCGCGCATAAAAAGTTCAACGTCCGCGAACGGGCTCCGGGAAACAAATTTTATACCTTCAACAACACTTCTCCTTACAACCTTGTACCCCGAATTTATATCTTTTACGTTCAACCCGAAAAGACTCTCCACAAGAAAATTATATGTACCCGAAATTATCTTTCTGAAGAAAGTATCCCCTTTTTTGATCTTGCTGTATCCGGTGACAATATCAAAATCGAGAATTAAAGGTATGGAAGCCTTAAGGTCTTCAAGTTTAACCGGCATATCAGAATCCATATATACGATAACATCTTTACGCGCTTTTTCAAAACCTTTCGCGAACGCTCCGCCGAATTTAGTATTTTTTTTCAAAGAAAAAAGTTTTATAACAGAATCATTTTTTGACATTGATTCAACGATCCGCGCGCTCGCGTCGGTTGAAGCGTCATCGACAACAACTATTTCGTAATCTTCCGTAAATTCTTTTGCCAGATTTTTAAGCGTCGCGATGGTTTTTTCTATATTCTGGCTTTCATTGAACATGGGAAGTACAAATGATATGCTGAAATTTTTTTCCATTTTATTTATTCCCTCACTATACATTAATTCGTAACTAAAACATATTTTCCCACTCTAAATAATGGATCCGGCGCGCTATCGCCTTTTAGGTCTTGCATTTGTTTATAATGCTTATACTGCACAATGCCCCACACTTTTTCTTCGCGCGAGAAAAAGGTTAAAAGCCCTGAATAGGGATGCACGTCAACAATATCGGTTCTTCCCGTATAAAACGCGATCCCGCGGCGGTGATCGCATTCACCGGCTATGGGGTCACTCGGCGCGGCTAATTCGTTCAATTTATACGAAAGCGCTCTTGAAGATTCTAATTCTCCAACCGGCGGTAGAATCCGAAGAATAAGAGGAAAGGACAAAAGAACCACCGAAATTACTATAAATACGAAAGAAGCGATTTTCCTGCCGCGAAAAAACAATATCATCGAGATACAAATTCCCGCGAGAAAAATGCCCGAGGCAATCAAAGTTCCGGCTAAAATCTGATCATATTTATGTCCAACCACCAAACACACCGCAATCCCGGCGGCAAGAACGGAAATGCCTGAAAGTATAAAAGAAACCTTCATCTTTCCGGCGAGCGCTTTGTTTCCGGACGCAGTAATAAACTTCTCCCAAAACCTCCCCGTAATCAGCGCCATTACCGGAAAAAGCGGAAAAATATATGTAACAAGTTTTGTTCTCGAAATTGAAAAGAAAACAAAAACAACAAGAAACCATGTTAAGAGAAGTCCCCGGGAAGCTTTCAGTCTTGAGGCAATGTTCTTGTCCTTAAACATATCCCACGCGCCGAAAATGAGAAAAAACGTCCAGGGGAAAAATCCTCCCAAAACAACCGGAATATAAAAAAACGGCGAACTTCCGATCTTGTGTTCCGGTTTTAAAAATCTCGTTACGTTATGAAACCCGAAGAATTCATTCACTAACTGCGTTCCGTGAAACCGCATAGCTATTAAATACCAAGGAAGGGCAACCAGTGAAAAAATCACTAAACACCAAACGATAGGTATTTTTTTTATGTTTTTCCAAGTGCCGCTAATCGTGATATAACTCAAAAATATCACGCCCGGGATAAACGCCCCGATCGGACCTTTTGTTAACACCGCTAAAGCCGCCATAATCGAAGCAATGCAATAATACCGTTTTTTTTCCGAAATCTGGCCCTTAACAAAAAATAACACGCAATAAAGGATAAATACCGTAAGCACCATATCCGTAACACAAGCCCTCGATAAGACAAGATATTGGACACATGTCGCGAGAATAAGGGCGGATAAAAACCCCGCGAGCGGCGAAAATATCGTGCGTCCCAATAGATAAACCCCAACCACACCAAAAATACCAAAGATCGCCGATGGAAACCGCGCCGCGAATTCCCCTATTCCGAAAACGATATAACTCAACATAACCAGCCAATAATAAAAAACAGGTTTTTCAAACTGCGGTTTACCAAAGATATGAGGCGTGATCCAATCCCCCGCGTCAATCATTTCTTTCGCGGTTTCGGCATAAAAAGTTTCGTCCGGATCCGTAAGCGCCATGTTTCCAAGTCCGAATAAAAACAGAAACGAACCCAAAAGCACCAACGCGATTATGAAATATACATTTTTTTTCATGATTGCTACTCTAAACAAATTTACCAAAGCACCAACCTACGAGGTTGTTGGAATATACATATCGCTTCTTTTTGACACTTATCTTGTTGATTATCATGCCATACAACAACTCAAATGCCAAATGAAATAATCCAATCGCACCAGAGTAGATGCAATAGGAGGTTTTCGTTGTTGCACCTACTCTGGTGCGATTGGGGGTTTTCGGTATTTTTCATGTTAATAGAAAACAGAACCCAAAAATCCACCTACGAGGTGAATTTTTGGGTTCTGTCCGGCAAACCGGCTAACAGGCTAACCAACTAACCAACCAACCGACTATACTGACTGGGCGAATTTTTTCGCGGCGGTATGGAGCGCGCTGATTTCGGCTTCCAAATTAATACCGGAGGCTCTGCCTAAGGCTTCGATTATTTGTTTTACCATGCCGGTTATGTCGTTTACGCTGAAATCATTATTGGGGATTGTATCAAGCTCTTCATCTTCCTTAACGCAGAAATAGTAAAAATGACCCGTGTTCTTCATTGTGTTTCTTGCTTCTGAAGGGTCTGCAAGAATTACGATTTTTTCCTGAGATTCGGCAAGTTCGAATTGGTTTAAAGCGTTTATCGCGTTTATCTGCTCCGGAGTTCGCGCGACTACTGCGACTTTTATGCCGGCTTTTACCAATTTTGAAAGCAAAGCGCCTACGCCGTTTTTAAACGTAACGTTTTCTGAAAACACAAGCGCTCCTTTTTCTTCAGCAAATCGGTAAAGATCGATCACGTTTTCTTCTATCGCTGAATCTATCCACCCGGGCAAGTCATCGCTCTCTTTTAAGGCAATTAGTTTAGATACTACGTGTTCCTGTATAGCATCCTGTATGATCTGAGCCGCTAAAGATGAGTTTTTCAGAGTCTTCGCCGAAATATCAAATTCATGTTCGAGCTCTAAGGCTTCATTCGACCTCATTTCAATATGTATGGATTCTACCTTATCCGTCCCGGAAGTTTTTTTGAGAGCTACGCAAATATGGTATTTAACAGGACTAAGACTAAACATGTCCAAGTTATACGCGTTAATTATTGGGGGTAAAATCAATATGTTTCTCTTAATCTTTTCCCCTCGATCTTCGTCCAGTTCAAAAATATCAATAAACATCACCTCGTCAAAATCTTGGGGCGGGTTTCTGAAGGCTTTTTCCATCATTTTCGCGTTTTTGTTTTTATTTTTCATTTTTTTAGTAATTATAGAATTTTTTTTCACTTCCACTCCACACTTATCTCCCCTAAAGAGGTATCCCGCAAACAATTCTTCCATATAATCCATTACACTGCCTACATCACTATCTTTCAAATATGGCACCTCATGCATAGCCTTGGTTACGTCTTCATGATTAGTCCCGTTTTTTTTGCGGTAGTGCTTGGGAAGCTCGTCCATCGCGGCCATTACGGCTTCTGTTATGGCAAGATTTGGATCCTTAGGCGCATCCCCTTCACTCGTATTTTTCATGCTGGGGTGTTCAAATATGGCGCCGTCCGTTTCCGATCGAAACGAACCGCTGTAGTAATTTGTCGGTTTATATTTCGCGTCAAGCGGGGCAAATTCTTTGAAATATGGTTTTAATGACTGACCTTCTTTACAAGAATTAACCATCCCCGAAAGCGCATAGTTGAAATTATAAGTATCCAATACATTTTTCACAACTTCTGAAGAAACGAAAAATAAACTGGTAAAGTATGGGGAAAAGTATTTAATAGAAGAATTCGTATTTATTGCAACTTTATCCTCGCGGTCTTTAGGAATTGTTCCTGTCTTTTCCCACTCGCGCATCCACACGGCTCTTTCGGAAACAACAGCTTGCATAAATTTTTGCAAATCTTTTATTTGAAATTTGTTTTGCTTTACGTGATCAATTATGAAACCTGCTGTGTTTTCTTCAAGCGGCGCCCAGGAAAGACCCACTTTCTCGGATTCTTCACGGCTGAATTCCTCGGCCTGGCCGGCGATGTCGACGTTTTCCCAGTTCCAGAGCTCCGGAATGGTTACTTTTCGGCCTACATCCAATATGCCGGAAATTTCACCTGAGAGTTCTTGGTTTGAGACAAAGATAATTTTTAGATTTGAAGCATCAATCCATCTAAAATATTCTTTTTCATCTAACTGTATTTTTCCATTATTACCAAGTATCTCTTGAAAGATCGTTGCCAGTTCCAATACCTTCGCGCCTCGTTTTTTATCCTTTAAAGCTTCGACAAGAACATGAACATCTTCCAGAATCAGCAGTCCTGTCGAAGAATCCGGACTTCCGGTACCGCACTGAGAGCTATAACCCATCCCTTGAAATATCCCCGTCTTCCACGCCCCGCCATCACGATCATATCCGCCAAAAAACTTAGTACGCATGCCGTCAGGCGTATGAATCTGTTTCAAGAGTTCCTTACAGTTTAGAGTTGTTGTCTGTTCAGATCGTATGTGTTTCTCGGAACGTATACCCTCGCTTATATCTTCGACAAGCTGGCTTACACCCGAACCGGGTTCACCTTGAATCAGGACGCTGCGAACGTCACCTTTTATAAAATCTTCGTCAAAAGAAGTGTATACCTTCGGCAAAATCCGCCCGGGCAAAAATGTATCTTCGCCCTTGGGCGCTTGCCATGGATACGGATTTTCCATGTATTTCCACCACGCGCGGGCGGCTTTTTCGTATTTTTCCGACACGCTTGCATAACCAAGATCTTTCTTCGACGCACTTATATGATCGATAACCGTGCCGATATCTTCAACATTTTCTATTTGACCATGCCGCACGTTCACGTTTTCCATATGCATTCCCGCGTTAAGAAACACCACGGCAAACTCTTCCGCGTCCAAGACGTCATCCGCTCCCATCAATAGGTCCTCAATAAAATACTCGCCCATACAGACGCGCGAAGTGTCCTGGTTAATTTCCATGTCGTCAGGCATAAGCGTATTCGTCGCGGGCGATACAAAAAAAGTTTTCTCCATGATAGTAAGCACGCTTTTACGCGCTTTCCCGGCACGCTCTGTCACATAATCCACAAGGCGCGGAGATACTTTATCATCCTCGTTAAACATATCATTCCCGGACTTCTTTGTTATATGAACGTATTTTTTAAAAATCCAAAACTGAACCTCTCTCGGAAGGTTAAAGTAGCGTACAATATATTTCGCACGTTCATAAAACATATCGTCGCTTCTCAACTTTTTCATTACATCTTGTGGGGTGTATGGGCCATCTCTTGGGGGCGTTATGCTCATAACTAGAATTATTTTTGCCATACTGGCCGCTGTAAGGGCAGCCTCTAACTTTTTAGGAGTATCTAGCTCTAACTCGGTTTCCATATCCGCCCACAAATCCAGTTTCCCATACGCCTCATTAACCGTTCTAAAAAACTGGTCCCGGTCAATTCGATCAAACGGCCAATCGTTCTCTAAGTCGACTCCTGTATCAACTGACTTAAGAGTGCCGGGCCGGATAACTTCAATCACTCTATGTCCTTTAACAAAATCTTCGAGATTCTTTTTTATCTCCTGCCAGTACGGATTTTTTTCTTCCCTTTCTTCTGTGCTACTTTCCGTCATCCCCGGCTGTTCGTAACGGGGGCCATAGTAGAAACCGGCGGGGGCGGATTCTATGAAGTACGGGTAAATCATTGAGTCTGTATATACCCTTTGAAATTTGGAGTGTAACTCCATCATCGCTTTTTCTATCTTTTCGTTCACTTCCTTTCTCTCCGGCACATAGAGCCCGCTATATAAAAGGTCAACTACGGTTATTAAGTACGGCGAGAACATGTCTTCAAATTTGATAGATTCTTCAGCCTCTTTAGATAACTTAAAAGCGCCATCAGATAGAGGCAGTTTTTCTCCGAATATATTCGTCCGGCCGATACTGCCGGTATTTTTCACGCGTTCGTATAAAATTTTCCGGGTCTGGGTTAAGCGTTCCATTACTTCTTCAAGTTTTCGAATACTGCCGATTTCGGAATTACCCGCCTCACTCCACTTATGTAAAATCCATACCAGGTCTTTTTCAATATATGCCAAGGGAATTTTTTTCTTTTTTGAATAATCAAAATTAAATTTTTCCGCGAGATTCATAATATCACTCTTGACGTTTCCTTCTGCGTGATAAGTACGATTTTTTATAGCCGGTATTGTGACAATTTTATTTTTTAGGTCAAGCCCCATCTCCCCAAAATTCGTACTTGTATCCGAGAGTATCAATATTTTCAGGTTTTTGATGGATATAATGTCGTTATTTTCAAGCCGGATTTCTTGCGCGTCGTTAAGAAGCTGTTTTAAAACCGCGAGAATATAACTATTTGCTTTTTCAATGTGGTCAAAAACAAGAAGCGACTTTTTGATTCCCCATTTCAGAGATAACAGCTTTTCTAATATAGAACCGTCTTTTTCTGACAATTTCCCGAAAAAGAGGTCGTGAATATATTTATTGTCGCCAAGCGCTGAAATTTCAGCGCAGTCTATTTTATAATATCTGGGATCTTTCGCTGACTCAATACCCATCATCTCGCGAACAGCTTTAGCAAAATGCGATTTGCCGTCGCCTCTGGCGCTTTCCGTGACAAGCGCGCGTTCATCATCGTTTGAAATAAACTCTTTGGCTCTTTCTAAGCCCGCGGTTATATTAGAAGCTTTCCCAACAAAAATGCCGCCTTTTCCCTCTTTATCCGCGTCTGCCATAGGCTCCCACGGTTTCCGCGTGTAATCAACCCATTTTTCACGTGTTTCTTCAACGGCCGGGATATCTATGTGCTCGATTTTTTCGTTGAAATCGTCAAGAGACTTTATTTCTCCGTGCTTTATGATGGAGTTTCCTACGTGCATTGCCTCGTTCAGCATAAAAATAAAAAGATCTTCTACAATTTCTTTTTCAGATGCTTTCCTTCCTAAAAATTCACGCAAATAATATTCACCGACATGAACGCC
>CAYPYT010000044.1:0-9561 GCA_964415105.1 uncultured Planctomycetia bacterium
TGTTCAAATGCGGCTTTGTTCTTTCAAATTTCTTTTTCGCCATGAGTTCCCTCCTTAAAGTAATTTTAAATGTTGTATATAGTACTATATCTTTATTTTTGTTTCTCCGAATTTCCCGTCACTAACTTTTCCGTTATATCTTTAGGTACTTCTCTGTAAAATGAAGGTTCCATTGTATACGTTGCCCTGCCTTGTGTCAAGCTTCTTAATGCGGTCGCGTATCCAAACATTTGCGCGAGCGGCGCGGCGCCGATTATTATTTTGGTCGTACCTTTCTGCTCAATGTGCTCTACCTTTATTCTACGCATATTCATGTCGCCGATAACGTCTCCCAAATAATCATCCGGAGTTGTCACTTCCAGTTTCATTATCGGCTCCAAGAATACGGGATTGGCCTTACGCATCCCGTCACGGAACCCGATCGAAGCGGCATTACTAAATGCTATTTCTGACGAATCAACTTCATGAAAAGACCCGTCGTAAAGCGTAACTGTTAAATCCGTTACGGGATACCCCGCCAACACTCCGGTTTTCGCGGCATTCCTTATCCCTTGTTCTATCGCTTTAAAATATTCTCTTGGTATCGACCCGCCCTTGACACTTTCCACAAAAACAATTCCGGCGCCCCCTTCAGCAGGTTCCATTTTCAATTCAACATGTCCATATTGTCCGCGCCCGCCGGATTGTTGAATAAATTTCCCGGTTGACTTTACGGATTTTTTTATCGTTTCTCTGTACGCGACCTGGGGACTGCCTACTGTCGCGCCAACTTTAAATTCCCGCTTCAACCTGTCAACAATTATTTCAAGGTGAAGTTCGCCCATACCGCTAATAAGCGTCTGCCCTGTTTCTTCGTTATACCTGACCCGAAACGACGGATCCTCAGTTTCGAGTTTTCTAAGACCTTTGCCTAATTTATCCTGATCCGCTTTTGTCTCCGGTTCTATTGACATTGATATAACCGGATCCGGATACTTTATCTTTTCTAAAATTATGGGATGGTTTTCATCCGTAAGGGTATGAGCCGTCGAAGTTTTTTTCAGCCCCACAACTCCGACTATGTCACCCGGTCCCGCTTCAGAAATTATTTCCCTCTGATCCGCGTGCATGCGGAGCAATTTTCCGATTCTTTCTCTTTCATCGACAGTTGAATTAAAAACATATGTACTCGGAAGTAATGTTCCCGAATAAATTCTGACAAAGGTTACCGTTCCAACGAATGGATCCGTCATTACTTTGTAAGCGTACGCGCATAAAATTCCACTCTCGTCAGGGATAATTTCTATCTCTTTGTCTGTCTTCTGCTCAAGAGCTTTTGGCGGCTTCACGTCCATCGGAGACGGAAGATATTCACAAACCGCGTCCAAAACAAATTTCATCCCTTTATTTTTTAAAGCCGAAGCGCACATAACCGGAACAAACACATTATTATGTGTCGCGCGCCTGATGATATTTTTTAATTCTTCAGGATAGATTCCCTGATCCATTAAGTATTTATTTTCCGCTTCTTCGTCCACATCAGCGAGTTTTTCAATAAGATTATGGCGCCAATGACTGGCGACATCTTTCATATCCTCCGGAATTTCCGTCTCGGTTATTTCTCCCAAATCGCCGTTTTCGGGAAAAATATACGCTTTGCACGTCACCAAATCTATTACTCCGCGAAAGTCTTCTTCTTTACCGATCGGTATTTGTATTGGTGTCGCGTTGGCGCCCAATTTCTTGTGCATATCAATGATCACTTTAAAAAAATCGGCACCGACCCGATCAATCTTATTTACAAGCGCTATTTTCGGAACTTCGTAACGATCCGCTTGACGCCAAACGGTTTCAGTTTGCGGCTGTACCCCGCCAACAGCACAAAAAACCACAAGCGTTCCGTCAAGCACTTTCAAAGACCGCTCAACTTCAATAGTAAAATCCACATGCCCCGGAGTATCGATAATATTAATCCTCTTCTCGGCCCACAAACAAGTCGTAACCGCGCTGGTTATCGTAATTCCCCGTTCCTGTTCCTGTTCCATCCAATCCATTACCGCCGTGCCATCATGAACTTCTCCTATCTTATGCGTTTTCCCCGTATGAAAAAGAATTCGTTCGGTAACTGTCGTTTTACCGGCATCAATATGCGCGATTATCCCTATATTTCGTATATCTTTTATATTGCTCATTTTATTTTTCTTTCTCCTTAACTCCCGTCCTAAGTAGGGTAACGGCATGCCGTGCCCCTACTTACCATTTATAATGCGCGAACGCTTTATTCGCTTCAGCCATTTTATGTGTATCTTCGCGTTTTTTTATAACGGCGCCTTCTTTTTTATACGCGCTAATCAATTCATCCGCGAGTTTAGCCCCCATTGGACGGCCTTTTTGTCCGCGCGCGGAATCCCGTATCCACTTCATAGCGATAAACTGACCCCTTTCAAGCTTTACTTCGATCGGCACCTGATAAGTGGCTCCGCCTATCCTTCTCGATTTAACTTCTAAAAGAGGCCGAGTATTATCAAGCGCCTGAGTAAAAACCTCAAGAGCCTCTTTGTTCTCGACTTTCTTCGCGATTATATCAAACGCGCCATAAACTATTTTTTCCGCGATAGATTTTTTACCGCGTTCCATTACCATATTCATAAATTTGCCAAGCACCTTGCTGTTATATTTAGGATCCGGTAACGGTTCTCTTTTTTCCGCTCTACGCCTTCTCATATCACTCCTCTTTTTAATTTCTAACCAGTGCCCCCCGCCAGAAAGCGGTCACTATTCACTGATCACTGTTTCGGTTTCTTCGCTCCGTATTTTGACCTTCCGCGCCTTCTGGATTCAACACCTGAGGCGTCTAAAGTTCCCCTGATCATATGATAACGCACCCCCGGCAAATCTTTTACTCTTCCGCCACGAACAGTAACAAGCGAGTGTTCCTGTAAATTATGTCCTTCACCCGGAATGTACGCGGTAACTTCTATTCCGTTAGTTAATCTTACCCTCGCTATTTTTCTTAAAGCGGAGTTAGGTTTTTTCGGCGTACGTGTCTTAACCTGCAAACAAACCCCTCTTTTTTGGGGACATCCTTGAAGAGCAGGGGCTTTGCTTTTGCTTTTTACAACTTTTCTCCCTTTTCGTATCAACTGATTTATTGTCGGCATAAGTTTCCTTCTTGTTTTAGTTATTCCTCATTCTTTTTATCATTCAGCTTGTCTTCTTCCAGAATTTCCCGATCCATAACTATTTTTCTATGCGCGTCATAACCGGTACCCGCCGGAATTAAATGCCCCATAATAATGTTTTCTTTCAGCCCAACCAAATTATCTACCTTTCCGGCACTGGCCGCTTCAGTCAAAACGCGGGTTGTTTCCTGAAAACTTGCCGCGGAAATAAAACTTTCCGTCGTAAGTGAAGCTTTTGTGATTCCCTGAAGAACCGGTTCCGCGACAGCGGGTTTCTTTTTCTTTTTGAGCACTTTTTCGTTTTCTTGCTTAAAAGTAACTCTGTCTATTTTGTCCCCGATCAAAAATTTTGTGTCACCGGAATCCGTGATTTTAACATTCCGAACCATCTGTTTGATAATTGTTTCAATATGTTTATCATTTATCTCCACGCCCTGTAAACGATATACCTCCTGAACTTCGTTCAGAAGATATTCCTGAAGCGCTTGTTCTCCGGAAACCCTCAAAATATCCTGAGGCACTACCGGACCTTCCACAAGCTGTTCTCCCGCTACGACATTATCACCGCGATATACGTTCAAATGTTTGCCGTGAGGGATAACATATTCTTTGCGCATCCCTGTTTCATTTTCAACAACTATTCTTTTCTGTCCTTTTTTAGATTCACCGAACTCAACGACACCGTCAATTTCACTTATAATTGAAGGATCTTTCGGTCTCCGCGCTTCAAAAAGTTCCGCTACACGCGGCAGGCCTCCGGTAATATCTTTTGTTTTCGTCATAATACGAGGTGTTTTAGCCAAAACATCACCGGCCATGACAGCCTGCTTATCCTTAACCGCGATATGCGCGCCGGACGGCAAAGGATAGATCGCTTCAACTTCATTATTTTTATTTACAACCAAAAGCTGTGGGTGAAAATCCCCTTTTTGGTCAATGATAACTTTATTCTTAAGTCCGGTCGTCTCATCCATTTCAATTTTCATAGTCACATCTCGTTTAATATCTTCAAACTGCACGCGGCCGGCGGCTTCCGTCAAGATCGGAACCGAATATGGATCCCATTCCGCGAACTTCACGCCTTTTTTCACACTATCTCCATCCTTGAAGAAAATGCTGGACCCCTGAGGTATCGTCTGTCGCTCTATTTCCCGGCCGTCAGTTTCATCAATACTTATCTGACCGTTTCGATTAAGCACCACAAACTCTCCCTGCTGTCGGCTTTCGACAACTTTTAAATTGTGATACCCCAAAACGCCCGCTTCTTTGGTTTTAAAAAATGACTGTTCGATAATTCGACTGGCGGTTCCACCGATATGAAATGTTCTCATCGTAAGCTGAGTTCCGGGCTCTCCGATCGACTGAGCCGCTATGATGCCTACCGCTTCACCCTCTTCAACCATTTTTCCGGTCGCCAGGTTCCTTCCGTAACATTTCGCGCAAACACCCTTTTCCGCTTCACAGGTAAGAACGCTTCTGATCCGTATCTTTTCAATACCCGCCGCTTCAACTTTCCGGGCGTCTTCATCACTGATCGTTTCTCCCGCCTTTAGAATCATCGTATCCGTAATAACATCCACCACGTTATCTAAAGCCACACGCCCGGCAATGCGTTCCGCCAATGAAACTACAACTTCATCCCCCTCAATAATCGCCGTAGAAGTGATACCGTTAAGTGTTCCACAATCCATTTGTCTAATAATTACGTCCTGCGCCACGTCTACCAATCTTCGAGTAAGATACCCGGAATCGGCCGTTTTAAGCGCTGTATCAGCCAACCCTTTACGCGCGCCGTGAGTGGAAATGAAATATTCAAGCACCGTTAAGCCCTCTCTGAAATTCGCGGTGATCGGCGTCTCTATAATTTCTCCGGAAGGTTTGGCCATCAAACCGCGCATCCCGGCGAGCTGTCTGATCTGCTGTTTGGAACCTCTTGCTCCGGAATCCGCCATCATAAAAACCGGATTAAAACTGTCAAGATGGCGAAATACAAGACTTGAAACGTCTTCAGTAACGTGAGTCCAGATGTCAATGATCTTGTTGTATCTTTCTCCATCAGTTATGAGACCTCTTTGATACTGCGCCTGGATTTTGTCAACATCTCCCTGCGCGCGCGCTATTCTTTCAGCTTTCTCTTTGGGCACGCTGAGATCCGCCACAGACATTGAAGCTCCGGAAAGCGTTGATTCTTCAAAACCCAATCGTTTAAGCGCGTCAAGCAATGTTACCGTTTCTCTATGCCCTTTCAAATGATAACAATCAAAGATCACACGGCTAACGGCTTTTTTGTTCATAGGTTCGTTATAATACGGCAGACCCTTCGGTAATATATCATTAAAAACAATTCTTCCAACCGTAGTTTCAATAATTTCACCGTTTATACGAACTTTAATATTGGCAAATTTATCAACTTCTTCGTTTTGATACGCCATAATCACTTCATCCGCGTCCGCGAACATCTTACCTTCTCCCTTAACTCCGGATTTTTTCTTCGTAAGATAATACGCGCCTAAAACGATATCTTGTGACGGAGTTGTGATCGGGCGCCCGTTAGCGGAAGAAAAAATATTATTCGCCGCGCTCATGATAAGCCGCGCTTCCATCTGAGCTTCCATGGATAACGGAACATGAACGGCCATCTGGTCACCATCAAAATCCGCGTTAAACGCCGCGCATACCAAAGGATGAATTCGTATGGCTTTGCCCTCCACAAGACGAGGCTGAAATGCCTGTATTCCCAGACGATGAAGCGTGGGAGCTCTATTTAAAAGTATTGGATGATCCTTGATAACGTCTTCCAATATATCCCAAACTTCCGGATTTTCCTGCTGAACCATTTTTTTCGCGCTCTTAATGGTATGCACAAATCCTTTTTCTCTGAGTTTTCTTATGATAAACGGCTGAAAAAGTTCTAATGCCATAATTTTAGGCAAGCCGCACTCATCTATTTTAAGTTCCGGTCCGATAACAATAACACTTCTGCCTGAATAATCCACACGTTTTCCAAGAAGATTCTGGCGAAACCGACCCTGTTTTCCTTTGAGCATATCCGCGAGTGATTTTAACGGACGTCCCCCTGAACCCAAAACTTCACGCCCGTGCCTGCCGTTATCAAACAGCGCGTCAACCGCTTCCTGAAGCATTCTCTTTTCGTTGCGAACAATAACTTCCGGAGCCTTAAGCTCCAAAAGCTTTTTCAAGCGGTTATTTCGGTTTATCACCCTTCTATAAAGATCGTTAAGGTCACTCGTCGCGAACCTGCCTCCGTCTAACGGAACAAGCGGTCTTAAATCCGGCGGAATGACCGGAACAATGTCCAGAACCATCCATTCGGGTTTATTTCCGCTATTACGAAAGGTCTCAACGATTTTCAACCGCTTCAGAAGTCTTTTCTGCGTATTAATATCTTTCTTCTCTGAAATTTTAGCCGCGAGTTCCACCGATATCGCGGCAAGATCGATCCGTTTCAAAAGTTCACGCACAGCTTCCGCGCCCATCATCACTTTACATCTTCCGCCGTATTTTTTCTTAACTTCCGCGTATTCGTCTTCCGTCAACATTTCACGTTCGACAAGCGGCGTATCACCCGGATCGACCACCACATATTGTTCGTAATATAGAACTCTTTCCAAATCGCGCATTTTCATATCCAGCATATTCGCCATACGCGAAGGTATGGCCTTAAAAAACCACACGTGAGAGACGGGAGCGGCCAGTTTTATACAACCCAATCTTTCACGTCTCACGCTTGATTTAATAACTTCCACTCCGCACCTGTCGCAAACAATCCCCTTATGCTTCACGCGTTTATATTTGCCGCAATTACACTCGAAATCTTTTGTCGGCCCGAAAATACGTTCGCAGAAAAGCCCGTCCCTTTCAGGTTTCAACGTTCGATAATTTATAGTTTCCGGTTTTTTTACTTCAAACAAAATATGACGATTACCTACCTTGCGCGTAGCCCATTCCTTGATTTTTTCGGGAGACGCTATCTGTATCCGAACTCTATCAAATTTGTTTACTTTGCGCAGCATAATTTCTCCACATTGTTAATTCGTTAAAAAAACTCGCACCGCTTTGCCTCTGCACCGGTTATCCGCTTAATCACTCAATCGGCTTGTCAAACAAACTTGCTACATGTCTCAAGCTACAAGTTACACATCCCCCGCCAAAGGCGGAAACCCTGACCCCTGAAACTTGAACCCTGAACCCTGTAACCTGAAACATTCCCACCTGCTATTGCCAACCTACCGTCACAATCCCATATCCTCATTCCCCAAACAAACTCACTAATATCTGTCAACTGGTAATTGATCACTGTTCACTGATCACTGATAACTGTTCACGCGGTTTCTTTTTGTTCAAGGCGAACATCAAGTCCCAAGCTTTGCAATTCTTTTATTAGAACGTTGAACGACTCCGGAGTACTGGGTTCAAGCATATTCTCGCCTTTTACAATAGTTTCATAAATCTTCGTTCGGCCCATTACATCATCACTTTTAACGGTAAGAAGTTCTTGCAGGGTATACGCCGCTCCGTAAGCTTCAAGCGCCCAAACTTCCATTTCCCCGAATCTTTGTCCGCCAAACTGCGCCTTGCCTCCGAGAGGTTGTTGTGTTACCAAAGAATACGGCCCGATAGATCTTGAATGCATTTTGTCATCCGCTAAATGAGCCAATTTCATCATATAGATATATCCTACGGTAACCTCCTGATCAAAGGGCTTTCCCGAGTATCCGTCTCTCATCTTTACTTTGCCCGACACCTGCAGTTTCGCTTCTTTTGTCGCCTCCCTTATGTCATTCTCAGTCGCGCCGTCAAATACGGGAGTCGAAAATTTTAGACCGAGTATCTTTGCCGCGTATCCAAGCTGTGTTTCCAAAAGCTGTCCGATATTCATACGGCTCGGCACCCCAAGCGGATTCAACACGATATCTAAGGGTTTTCCGTCCGGAAGATACGGCATATCTTCCTCCGGAAGAATTTTAGCGATAACTCCTTTATTCCCGTGCCGACCGGCCATTTTATCACCGGCCTGAAGTTTTTTCTTACTGGCGACATAAACCGTTATCCTGCGCAAAACTCCGGCAGGAAGTTCATCCCCGTGTTTAATACGGTCAAGATCTCTTTCCATTTCCATCATAGTCTGTTCGATCTGACCGTTTATCGTCACAATGACATCGTTAATTTTCCCCTGAAGTTTTTCGTCATTTTCGACATAAATATTTTCCAAATCCGCCTTTTTAAATTTCGAAAGATCCCCTTCAGTAATAATTTGTCCCGGTTTTATCAATACCCTTCCGGTCTCAAGATCTTCCAATCTGCTGATAAGCTTACTGCCTATAAGTTTCTGATGAACTTTTTCAATTTTCTTTTCTTCCAATTGCTCAAGTATATTATTATATCCTTCTTTCACTATTTTCCGCTCTTTCGAATCCTGCCTTTTATCGGTACGTGTCATAGTTTTAGTGTTTTTTCGGGATAACTCTTTAATATCCACAACGATCCCTTCCACGCCGGAAGGTACACGAAGCGAAACATCTTTCACATCCCCGGCTTTTTCTCCGAATATCGCGCGTAAAAGTTTTTCTTCGGGAGACAGCTCCGTTTCGGATTTCGGCGCGACTTTTCCCACCAATATGCTTCCGGGTCCGATTTCCGCGCCGATTCGAATGATCCCGTTCTCATCCAAATGTTTAAGCGCCTCATCTCCCACATTAGGAATATCGCACGTTATTTCTTCGTTTCCAAGTCTCGTATCTCTCGCTTCTAACTCAAATTTATTGATATGCACGGAAGTAAAGGCATCATTTTTCAGCAATTTTTCGCTTATTAAAATGGCATCCTCAAAGTTATACCCTCTCCATGACATAAATCCTACCAAAACATTCCGGCCAAGAGCCATTTCTCCCTTCTCTGTCGCTATCCCGTCAGCTAACAGATCTCCTTCCTCCACCATGTCGCCGATTTTAATGACCGGTCTTTGATTAATACTCGTCCGAGCATTTGTTCTTTCAAATTTCTTAAGACGATATTTCTCCCCTGCCACCACAATTTCAGATCCGTCAACTTTCGTAACTTTACCGCTTTTTCCGCATAAAATCAGCGCCCCGGAATCTTTCGCGGTGCGCGCTTCGAGTCCCGTACCTACAAGCGGCGCTTCAGGAAAAAGAAGAGGAACAGCCTGTCTCTGCATATTGGATCCCATCAAAGCCCTGTTCGCGTCATCATGTTCCAAAAACGGAACCAGCCCCGCGCACACGCTGACAAGCTGAAGCGGAGAAACATCCATATACTGAACATCTTTGATCTCCGCCAAGATAAAGTCATCCTTGAACCGGCAAAAAACTTTATCCTTAATAAAATATCCCTTTTCATCGATCTTCGAGTTTGCCTGAGC
>CAYPYT010000045.1:0-7806 GCA_964415105.1 uncultured Planctomycetia bacterium
ACCGGACAACTTATGCTCCCTACGGTCGCATAAGTTGTGGTCTCATTAAGGAGAGTAGAATGAAAGAGGCTATGGGCTTAAAAAAGATAGGGGATGTTTATGGTGAGAATGTTTTTAATCTTAAAACAATGCAGAAGTACTTGTCTAATAAGGCGTATAAGGCTCTTAGTTCGACAATAAAAGAGGGTCGTTCTTTAACCGGTGAAATTGCCGATGAGGTCGCGGACGCGATGAAAAACTGGGCTGTATCAAAAGGCGCGACGCATTTTACGCATTGGTTCCAGCCGTTAACCGGCACAACGGCCGAAAAACACGATTCTTTTATTGTTCCGGACAAAGAGGGAGGAGTCGTTCTTAAATTTTCCGGAAAGGAACTGATAAAAGGGGAACCGGACGCTTCAAGTTTTCCTTCAGGCGGATTAAGGGCTACTTTTGAGGCGCGCGGGTATACCGCGTGGGATCCTACAAGTCCCGCGTTCATTAAAGAAGGCACAAAAGGCGCGACACTTTGTATCCCAACGGCGTTTTATTCCTATCACGGGGAAGCGCTTGATAAAAAAACGCCCCTTTTAAGATCTATTCACGCGCTTTTCAAGCAGACTACACGTCTCGCGAAACTTTTTAACATCCCGACGGATACGGACCGCGCGTACGTTACTTTAGGTGTGGAACAAGAATATTTTCTGGTCAGTAAAAAGTTTTACAAAAACAGATTGGATCTCGTCCAAACGGGAAGAACTTTGTTCGGCCGGAAACCCGCGAAACATCAGCAGATGGGGGATCATTATTTCGGCGCTATCAAAGCGCGCGTATTGGCCTTTATGGAGGATGTGGATTGGGCGCTTTGGAAATTAGGGATCCCGTCTAAAACACGGCATAACGAAGTTTGTCCGGCACAATTCGAAGTAGCTCCCATATTTGAAGAACAGAACATTTCTATCGACCATAACATGATGGTGATGGAGATATTAAAACAGACTGCCGAACGGCACGGGTTTGTATGTTTACTGCATGAGAAGCCTTTCGCCGGGGTAAACGGCTCCGGAAAACATAACAACTGGTCAATTTGCGGACCCGACGGAAAAAACTGGCTGAGTCCGGGTGATAATCCCCACGACAACGCGATATTTCTTACTATGATCTCCGCTTTGATCAAAGCGATCGATGAGCACGCGGATCTTTTAAGGGTTTCTGTCGCCTCCGGCGGTAATGACCGGCGTCTTGGCGGGAGTGAAGCGCCCCCCGCGATCCTTTCGGTGTTTCTTGGGGAGCAATTGACGGACGTGATCGAACAGATAGAAAAAGGCGGCGCTAAAAGTTCGAAAAAGTCGAGTATGATCAAAATAGGGGAGACAGCGCTTCCCCCTCTTCCGCGCGACGCGACCGACAGAAATAGAACATCGCCTTTCGCTTTTACGGGTAACAAATTTGAGTTTCGCGCGGTTGGTTCGGATCAAAACTGCGCGAGCGCGAATATTATTTTTAACGTTATTCTGGCGGAGGCGTTAGATGATATTTGCACTAAACTGGAAGCTAAAAGCGCGGAGGGAACAAAGTTTAACGCGTGTTTGCAAAAAATCATGAGCGATATCGTAAAAAAACATAAACGCGTTTTATTTAACGGGGACAATTATAGCGCGGCTTGGGTGAAGGAAGCGGCGCGTCGTCGTCTTCAGAATCTTAAGACCACTCCCCGGGCGCTAAAGGTTTTAAAAAGCAAAAAGAATGTCGATCTATTTGAAAAGCACAAGGTTCTTTCTAAGGCGGAACTTATGTCTAGATATGAGGCGTATAGCCAGCAGTACGAAAAGATCGTGAAGATAGAAGCCAATACAGCTTTAACGATAGCTAAAACCATGATAATCCCGGCGGCGATAAATTATGGGGGTGTGTTAGCTCACGTTTTGAATGACATTCGCGGACGGGGTGTGGATTTGAAAAATACCAAAGCCCTTTTAAAACAGGTTATTCAGTATGTCGAAAAAACTTTGGCTTTAACCGAAGCTCTTGAGAGGTGCGCTGATGAAAATAAAACTGAGAAAATAATAACGTGTATGGAACATCTGCGCGGATCAATTGACACGCTTGAAGGGCTTTTGCCGGAATCTATGTGGCCGCTCCCGACTTACGCGAAGATGATGTTTTTAAGCTGAAAGAAAATTCATGAAAAAATCCTCGGAAAAAAAATATCTGGAAACTTTAACAAAAATCAGTAAAGCGATAACCTCCGATCTTTATCTGGAGGATATTCTTAAACTGATAGTTAGTTTGACTGCCGGTGTTATGAAGGCAAAAATATGCGCTTTATGGCTTCTTGACGAGAGTTCTCAAACTTTGAAAATAAGGGCGACGCAGGCGTTAAGTCAGGAATATTTGAAGGAAAGGACATTGAAGGTCGGTGAAGGGATAGTGGGGCTTGTGTCCAAAGGTAAAAAAGCCATAACGATCGAGGATGTGTCCAAAGATAAACGATATAAAGAAAAAAAACTGGCAAAAAAAGAAAATTTAGTTTCCATGTTGAGTGTTCCGATGTGGGTCAAGGATAGGATTATCGGCGTTATTAACGTGTATACTACTAAGAGGTATGAGTTTACCGAAAGTGATATAGATCTTCTAAGCGCGGTGGCTAATCAGGCGGCGGTTGCTATTGAAAATACGGAGCTAATGGTTAAAACCAAGATCATACAGGAGGAACTCGAAACAAGAAAAAAGGTTGAAAAAGCAAAAGGAATATTAATGCGGCGGCAAAACTTGTCGGAAAATGCCGCGTATGAACTTATAAGAAAGACCAGTATGAACAAACGGCTTTCGATGAAGGAAATTGCCGAAGCTATAATCCTTTCTTTTGAAATTTGAGATTTGGACCCGCGAGGTGAAAAGCCGGACCCGCCTCGCGGCATTTTGGCGGAGCCGGACGAAAAAGATGAATTGGTATTTTGAAAGGAAAAATGCATTTTTTTCTAAAGAAAATAAAAATCATTATTGAAGACGGCAGGTTATAAAATGTGAATTTTATAACCTGTTTTTTTTTGTTAATGAGAAATGTTTCACGCGGCAATAAAGGAATGAGATGGATCTGATTGGAAAACATATAACCGATAATTATATAATTACGGACTTTTTGGCTGAAGGCGGAATGAGCCGGG
Source organism: uncultured Planctomycetia bacterium (assembly GCA_964415105.1). GTDB lineage: Bacteria > Omnitrophota > Gorgyraeia > Tantalellales > Tantalellaceae > BS750m-G21. Next base: position 3,147 of record CAYPYT010000045.1, read on the forward strand.
TATATAAGGGCGCGTGCCTAACGAATGATAAGCCTGTAGCGGTTAAAGTGTTGAGAAAAGGGGCGAGCAGTCAAAGGGCTGAAGACATAATTCGGTTCAGGCGCGAAGCGCAGGCGGTATCAAAGTTGGAACATCCGAATATTGTTCAGGTATATGAAGTTTGTGAGTATGATAATTTAAACTGTATAGTTATGGAACTTGTCGAAGGTGAAAAACTGGATCAGTATATTCCAAAGAGAAAGGGAATAAAAATAGAAGAGGCGGTAAATATCGCGCGGCAAATAGCCGGGGCGCTCGCGTATGTGCATAGTGCCGGGATAATTCATAGAGATTTAAAACCGGCAAACATAATGGTAACAAAGGATGATAAAGGTGAGTTATGTGTTAAAATTCTGGATTTCGGTCTGGCGAAAGTGATGGAATTTACGCGGATAAAAGAAATTGGTGAGATAGTTGGGACATTCAGTTATATGTCTCCTGAACAAAGCGGGATAATAAAGCGCCGAGTTGACGAGAGAAGCGATCTGTATTCGTTGGGGATCATGTTTTATCAACTGCTTTCGGATGAATTACCGTTTAAAGGGGAAGATATAGGGACGATACTGCATCAGCAGATAGCGAAGGAACCCATACCCGTTAGATATTTAAATATGGGAGTGCCTCAAGTCTTGGAACGGATAACCTCAAAATTGTTAAAAAAGGATCCCGAAGAAAGATACCAGACCGCGAAGGGTTTGTTATATGATCTTGAGCTGTACGCTAAAGGTGAACACGACTTTGTATTAGGGAGGAATGATCGCGCGGAAAAATTAACATACCGCACGAAGCTGTTAGGAAGAGAAGAAGAACTGGATAAATTAAAAAGTTTATATGAAAAAGCGAGGCGCGGTGCGGGCGGAGTATGTTTTATAAAAGGTGAAACCGGGCGCGGAAAAAGCAGGTTATTGGATGAGCTGAGAGGATATGTTTATGAAGAAGGGGGCGAGTTTATCGGCGGGAAATGTTTTCAGCAGGAAAACAAGATTCCGTATCAAGCATTTAAAGAATCACTGAATGAATATTTGGGCAGGACAAACCGTTTGAGGGAAGAAGAGAAAACGCGGCGTGTTGAACGAATGGAAAAAAGCGTTGGAGAATTAGGGGAGATCATATGCCGCTTAAATCCTGTAATGAGAGATGTTCTCGGAAAAGTGCCGGATCTTGTGGAACTGGATCCGGAAAGAGAGAATCAGAGATTTTTAATGGTGTGTTCAAAGTTTTTTTTACGGCTTGGAGAAAAAAACAGCCCCATGGTAGTGACGCTGGACGATTTGCAATGGGCGGATGAAGGAACCTTGATGCTGTTAGAGGAAATAATGGAAAACATAAATGGGTATCCTCTGATGGTTATCGCCGCGTATAGAAAAGAAAAAGAAGAGGAAGATATTCCGACTCGTTTGGCGCGCGAGGCAAAAACAAAAAATACGGGGATAGAAATTGAACTTAAAAATTTCGATATCGGAAAGCTGAATCATTTTGTGAGTGAACTTCTGATGGAAGAAGAAAGTAAAATGTATGATCTAAGCCGATATATTTACAACAAAAGTAAGGGCAATCCGCTGTTTAGTATTGAAATCGTAAGACAATTGGTAGAAAGACAGGCGCTTTTGAACAAAGGCGGACATTGGCAGGTAAATCTAAAAAAACTAACGGAAATTACGATCTCGAAGACGATAGTTGACGCGCTTTTGAAAAGAATAGAACTTTTAAATGAAGACCAGAAAGAATTATTATCAATCGCCGCGGTAATAGGGAAAAAATTCAAAATGGAAATTCTATACGCGCTCGTGCCCGGCACAATGGAAAAAATAATCGCGCTGGTCGATGAAGCGATAGAACTACAGCTCTTAGAGCGAAACGTGTGGCGGGGGGAAATACTGTTTGTGCATGACAGGATAAAAGACGCCTTTTATGAGGAAATAGGCCGCGAAAAGAAACAAAAAGTGCATTTAAAAATAGCGGAAGTTCTGGAAAAATTATATGAAGGGAAAATTGAAGATGTTTTGTTTGACCTCGCGCGTCATTATACGGCAGGCGCGAATAAAAAAAAGATGCTGGAATTCGGATTGCCGGCGGCGGCCAAAGCAAAAGCGGATTACGCGAACGAAACAGCTATAGAATATTATGAAATGGTGATCGATCTGCTTGAAGAGAAGGGCCCCGAAGAAAAAGACGCGTGGATCAAAGCCAAAGAAGGTCTCGCGGAAGTGTTTTTAACGATCGGCAGAAACGATGACGCGATAGCGGCCTGCAAGACAATACTTTCTTTAAAAAAGAACCCGATAGAAAAAAGCCGTATATATTATGTTATGGGTGAGGCGTATCGCAAAAAAGGCGATTGGCAGAAGTGTGAAGAAAACGTTATTGAAGGATTTTCACTTCTATGTGAAAAATTTCCCGAGAGAAAAATTACACTGGCGATTTTCTTGTTTAAAGAAATAGCTACACATCTTTCGCATTGTTTCTTTTTTAAAATTTTTACAACAAAACAAAAAAAAATCATAGATCCGCGATATTATGAAATTGTTAAGGGTTATCGCGCTTTGATCTGGACATATGTTTTTAGCGACATGAGTCGGTTTTTATGGGTAGTTTTAAGAATGCTTAATCTCAGCGAATCAAAATTGGGCATGTCCAAACTTTTGGTGACAAGTATTAGTTTTTACGCCGCGGTCTGCATGACAGTTCCTTTTTTTAAACGATCTAAAAAGTATCAGGAAAAAGCTTTAACGCTGGCCAAAGAAAGGCAAAATGAAGAGGAAATGGGTCAGGCTTTTCGGTTTATCGGATTTTTTCACCAGTGGAAGGGTGAATATGAGGCGAGTTATGAATTTTTCCGGAAAGCAAAAAATATTTTTCAAAAAATAGGTGATATGTGGGAATTCAGTTTGACAATACAAGGGATCGGGCACGGTTATTATTTAAGCGCCCGGTATGAAAAAGCTTTGCCAGTTTTTTCTGAATTTTTGAAAGAGTCTCAACGAATAAAGGATGAATACAGTATAAGTAACGCTTTAGGCTGGAAAAGCCTTACTTATACCGAAATGGGAGAATTTGATAAGGCAAGGGATACGGGGCAAGAGGCATTGGAGTTAAGCACGAAAAAGGAAATTTGGTTCATAGTGTGTTTCGCTTATATGAATCTGGGGTTTTTGGAATTAGAACAGGGTAATATCGAAAAGGCGATAGAGCTTTTAGAAAAAAGTAAAGAGATATATGAGAAGAACTATTTCATGAGAAATTATCTGGTATATGTTTATTCACTTTTGGCCGAAGCTTACTTAAGAGAGTTAAAGAGCGAATTTATCGTAAAAAACAAGGAAACGAGAAGAAAAATGAAAAAACTTAAAAGAGCGTCTTATACCGCTTTAAGAAAAACAAAAAATTGGACAAATCATTACGGCGGCGCGCTTCGCGTGACGGGAGAATATTGCGCTTTGGCCGGAAAAGCACAAAAAGCGGAAGAATATTTCCTGAAAAGTATAGCGCATACTTCAGGGATCGGCCGGCGTTTTGAGGAAGCGCGAGGCAGGTATGAATACGGCAGATTTTTGCGCCGGACTAAGAGAGAAGAAGAAGCCCAGCTTAGTCTTGAAAGGGCTGTAAAAATATTCGAAGAAATCGGCGCTAAGGCGTATCTTAAAAGAACTCGGGATTTGCTGGGCTTCAAAGAACCGGCAAAGGGCGGCTTGCCGTTAGAGGAAACCACCCCGCAGGAAAGGCTGGAGGCGGAAAGAAAAATGGTAGCGGTACTTGATACGAGCAGGTATATAAGTTCGGTTCTGAATATGGAAGAGCTTCTGGATAAAATAATGGATAAAACGATAGAGTTAGTGGGCGCGGAGCGCGGAATACTTTTAATGTATCCCGATGATAAAGATAGCGCGCGGGAATTGGATATAAAAGTGATAAGAAATGTCGAGCGCCGCATGGGCGAAAAAAGTGTCGACCCGGAAGAGTTTGAGATCAGTCGAAGTATAATTGAAAGAGTGGAACTTCAGCAGGAAGCCGTGATAATAGAAGATGCCTCAGAGGATGAAGAATTAAAAAAACAGGAAAGTATCGGAAGATCCAATTTAAGGTCGGTATTGTGCGTGCCCATAAAAGGCAGGGGAGAGATGCTGGGAGTGATTTATCTGGATAATCATTTTGTAAAAGGGCTTTTTACCAGAGAGGATCTATGGGTACTGCATTTGATAGCAAGCCAGGCGGGAATATCTATCGAGAACGCGAAATTATATAAACGCGCGGTAACGGACGGATTGACCGGATTATATAACCACGTATTTTTTGAAAATTATTTGATGAAAAGCGTGGAACAGGCAAAGAGGTATAACAAAAAACTAAGTATCATGATAATTGATATTGACCACTTTAAAGAATTCAATGATGTATACGGTCATCAGGCGGGCGATGAAGTGATAAGAAAGGTATCGGATCTGATAACAAATAATATGAGGAAAAGCGATTTATCCGCGAGATATGGAGGAGATGAATTTGTTATGATATTGCCCGAAACCGGCGCCGAAGGAAGTGTAAAATTCGCTGAAAGGATAAGACAAGCGGTTGAAAAATATGTAGTAAAATATGGAGAGGCGTCAAAAGAAAAAGAATTAAAAGT
>CAYPYT010000045.1:7906-9545 GCA_964415105.1 uncultured Planctomycetia bacterium
TATGGTTTGGCGGTTTCGGGTGTATCCGTGGAGTTTTTTGAAGGGACCTTTAATTTATAAAAACGCAAAAGTGGAGGTAAAAATGTCAAAAGAAATGGCTTATGTGGGGAAAGTGTTGGACACGGTGATAAAAAGGAATCCGGGGGAACCCGAATTTCATCAGGCGGTTAAAGAAGTTCTGGAGTCTCTCAGTCTAGTTATTAAAAAACATCCTGAATTTGAAGACGCGGGAATTTTGGAAAGGATAGTTGAACCGGAAAGACAAATTATTTTTAGGGTTCCTTGGCAGGATGATAAAGGAAAAGTTCAGGTAAACAGGGCTTTTCGTATTCAATTCAATTCAGCTTTAGGCCCCTATAAAGGGGGACTTCGATTACATCCGTCGGTTTACTCCGGAATTATAAAATTTTTGGGATTTGAACAAGTTTTTAAGAATTCTCTTACGGGGCTTATGATGGGCGGAGCTAAGGGCGGTTCTGATTTTGATCCGAAAGGGAAATCAGACAATGAAATTATGAGATTTTGCCAAAATTTCATGAATGAACTTTATCGTTATATCGGTGCCGATACAGATGTTCCCGCGGGAGATATAGGCGTGGGCGGTAGAGAAGTGGGATATATGTTTGGTCAGTGGAAAAAAATAACGAAACTTTTTAACGGCGTTTTAACCGGAAAAGGACTTGATTTCGGCGGTTCGTTAGCTCGTACTGAAGCGACCGGGTTTGGATGCGTATATTTTTGTGAGGAGATGCTTAAAGACCGAAAAACTTCATTTGACGGAAAGACGGTAGTTATTTCAGGTTCCGGTAATGTTGCCATATATGCTCATCAAAAAGCTACAGAGCTTGGCGCGAAGGTTGTCGCGATGTCGGATTCTAACGGCTTTATTTATGATGAGAGAGGCGTTGATCTCGCGACGGTAAAACGGCTTAAAGAAGTAGAACGAAAAAGAATTAAGGAGTATGTGAAAAAACATACATCAGCTCAATATACTGAAGGATGCCTTGGGATATGGAAAGTGAAATGTGACGTTGCTCTTCCTTCGGCTACGCAGAATGAGCTGGATGGGAAATCCGCTGAAATCTTAGTTAAAAACGGATGTATCGCGGTAGCGGAAGGCGCGAATATGCCGTCGACTCCTGAAGCGGTTAAAGTGTTTCTGGAAAACAAAGTGTCTTTTGGTCCGGGAAAAGCCGCGAACGCGGGCGGGGTGGCGACTTCCGGACTTGAAATGGCTCAAAATTCCCAGCGTTTAGCCTGGACATTCGAGGAAGTGGATGAGAAACTGCATAGAATTATGGTGGATATTCATTCCGCCACAAGAGCGGCCGCGGAAGAATACGGCGTGCCGGGAAATCTTGTTTGCGGCGCGAATATTGCCGGTTTCACAAAAGTTGCCAAAGCCATGATGGCACAGGGAATCGTATAGATTAAGTAGGGACGAATTAAATAGGGACGTCTCCCAATTAATTCAAATAATTAAGTAAATAGGGATGTCGCTATTTGTTTGATTAATTAATTGGGAGACGTCCCTATTTATTTTGAGAAAAGAGTAGACAGTTCGGAAAAAATTGGTTTACAATGAGGTAATACCAATTACGTTAATTAATTGCACATTTTAAACTACGAAATAAGTGCG
>CAYPYT010000046.1:0-4472 GCA_964415105.1 uncultured Planctomycetia bacterium
TCACCCTTTCGGATACGACCCGAGAATTTTGAGAAAATGACATTTTTTTCTTAGTTCGCTCAAAGTTTTTTTAATTTTGGGCGTGTCCGAATGACCTTCCATATCAATAAAAAAATAATACTTCCAAAGTCTCTTTTTTGAAGGTCTGGATTCTATCTTTGTCAGATTTATACCGTTTCTTTTGAAAGAATTCAGCATATCGTGCAATATCCCGGGGCTGTCTTTAACGGAAAAAACAACAGAAGTTTTATCTCCTCCTGAAATTTTGCTCATATGTTTACCTACAACAAGAAACCTGGTAACATTGACAGCGTTATCTTCTATCCGCCGGGAAACAACTTTAAGTTTATATTTTTCCGCCGCGAATTCACTCGCTATGCAAGCGGCATCACCGCGCTTCGCGGCTATTTCCGCGGCTTTGGCCGTAGAGACAGTATCACAAAGTTTTACCGTTGGCAAATTTTTTTCCAACCATTTTCGGCACTGCCCGAAAACCTGGGGATTTGAATAAATTGTCCGAATGGATTTTTTATCTCCGCTTTTACATAACACGCTGTGATGAATAGTATAATAAATTTCCGAAGAAATGAGAAGCGGCGAATCTACCAATACATCCAAAGTATAATTTACCGCGCCTTCGGTGGAATTTTCTATAGGCACCACACCATAATCGGCATTCCCCTTCTCGACTTCACGAAAAACATCCGCGATATCGCCGCAGGAAAGATAATTCACACTTGAGCCAAACTTTTTCTGCGATGCCTGATGCGTGAAAGTAAATTCCGGGCCTAAATACGCGACTCTAAGCGGATGCTGTAAAAAAAGACAGGCCGACATAATTTCTCTGTATATTGCTTTTACTGATCCGGAACTTAAAGGTCCCTTATTTTTTTTCTCAATCCCGGCGTATATCTGACTTTCCCTGTCCGGACTGTATACCGGACTTTTCTTTATTCTTTTTATCTGACCGATCTCACAAGTTGCCCGTCCGCGCTCATTTATCAAATTAACAATACGGGAATCTATCCTATCTATTTCCTTTCTAAGATCTGTCAATTTTTTAGAATCCATTATTCCTTGTCTCCTTTATTTTGAAACCGCTTAGAGTCCCCGAAAATGAGAATTTTCGCTTTGTTTATCATTTCCGTTCCCCCTTACCCGCGTCCGCGGGGACAAGCTCCGCCGGAATGACAGAAACCCGGTATTTCGCGAAAGTTAACTAAGCCTGCTCTTTTTCTAAAACCTGCTTTTCCGGCTGAGCGACGTAATCCAAATCTTCTTCAGCGAATTCTCGTAAAATCGGCAGATCATTTAATGAATTTAACCCGAATATTTCCAAGAACTTCTCGGTTGTTCCGTATACAAGAGGCCGCCCGACAACATCACGCCGCCCTTTAACCTGAATGAGTTCTTTCTCTAAAAGCGTCTTAAGGACTCCTCCGGCATTTACACCCCGCACATTCTCAACTTCAGCCCTTGTCGCGGGTTGTTTATACGCGATTATCGCCAATGTCTCAAGGGAAGGCGCGGTCATTCGATCTACATCTTTTTTATAAAGATTATTTATCCAAGGCATATACTCCGGTTTAGTAACTATCCGATATCTCCCTCCGATTTCCGCTATATTGAAAGCTCTTTCCGGAGAGTTATAATCTTCTTTAAGGCAACTGACCCCTTCCTCAATATCTTTTATATCGGTAAAACTTACCGCGCCCGTTAGTTCTTCTTTGCTTAAGCCTTTCTCGGAAACAACAAGAAGCGCCTCGATTATACTTTTGATCTTTTCTATATTTTCCATAAACTTTCCTTAATCTTTTCTTTTAATATTTTCTTTCAACGATATATAAACGATACATAAAGGAAGAGGTCTGCCTCTTCCGCAACCTTTACAATTTTTGATCATATATAACCGGCTGACTTATTTCCGGGTTTCTGATAATTTCAATTTCCCCGAAAGATTCTTTTTGTACAACAAGAATTTCTTTTATTTTCAACAATTCCAAAACTGCCAGAAAAAGCGTAATGATCTCATCTTTAGTGCACGTCTTTTTAAATAACGATAGGAAACATATTTTAGAACGCTCAGCTAAAATATGATATATCTCATGAATCTTATCTTGAACGGTAAAACGGTCTTTTATCACTTTATGAAACGTTTTTTTATCCAAGGTGGTAAAAACTTTTTGGAGCGCCGTAATGAGGTCAAAAAGGTTCGCTTCAAAATACTCGGTTCCATCGGGAGCAACAACCTTACTCCTTGTTCCGTCACCTTTCCGCAGGAATATTTCTTTGTTCGTTTCGTACATCTGGAACAACCCCGAAGCCGCATCTTTATACTTTTTGTATTCCAAGAGTTTTTTAACCAGCTCTTCTCTCGGATCTTCTTCCGCGTCTTCATTTTCAGGGTCCATTTCTTCCGGAGGCAGAAGCATTTTGCTTTTTATGCAGAGAAGCGTGGAGGCCATAACTATAAAATCCCCCGCGATATCCAGATCCAAAAGTTTCATTAAGTTTATGTATTCCAGATATTGTTCGGTTATTATCGTAATGGGAATATCGTATATATCAATTTTTTCTTTCTTTATAAGAAAAAAAAGTAAATCGAGCGGACCTTCAAAAATATTAAGTTTTATTTTGTATGACATCTTTTTTAAACAATTTGACGCGTTATATCGAGCAAATCACGCCCATGCTTATAAGGGGCACGGCATGCCGTGCCCCTACGTAATCTGATGCAGACATTTTCTTACCTGCGTCATTGTTTTTTTCGCGGTTTCGCGGGCTTTTTCGGTACCTTCCAGTATAATTTCTTCCACGTCATGGTCTGAAATCTGTGCTCTTTTTTCGCGAATAGGTTCGAGAAACTTATTTAATGCCGACGTTAATTTTTCCTTCACCTCGACGTCTCCAACTTTACCAAGCCTATACCTTTTTTTCAGATCTTCTATCTCGCCGGTATCCGGATTGAACAGATCATGATAAATAAATACGGGATTACCCTCAATTGTCCCCGGGATATCCGCGCGCGTTCTTTTCGGATCCGTATACATACTATACACTTTTTTCTTTACATCTTCGGCAGTATCAGAAAGAGCTATAAAGTTTCCGTAACTTTTAGACATTTTACGATTGTCTATTCCGACAAGCTTTGAAACTTTAGTTAATTTGGAAACAGGCTCGGCAAACATCTTGTTTTTATATAACCCGCTGAACTTCCTGATAATTTCTCTGGTCAGTTCAAGATGCGGCAATTGATCTACGCCGACAGGAACCATGTCAGCCTTATAAAGAGCGATATCCGCCGCCTGAAGCACAGGATACCCCAAAAAGGCATAAGTCGCGAGCATGCGCCCTTTTATTTCTCTGAGCTGTTCTTTGTACGTAGTGCATCTTTCAAGCCATCCTAAAGGGGTCAAAAGTGAAAACACCATCGCCAGTTCCAAATGTTCAGGAATCATACTTTGAACAAAAATTTTTGTCTTTTTAGGGTCAATCCCGCAAGCGATCCAGTCTTTCACCATTTCCAGACCATTTTTACGGATATCCGAAGGATTCTCATATTCGCTCATAAGAGCATGCCAATCCGCGACCATAAAAAAACAGTCATACTCATCCTGAAACTTTACCCAGTTACTTAACGCGCCCACAAGATGTCCGATATGGAGCGCCCCCGTAGGCCTCATTCCGCTGAGAATAGTCTTTTTGTTTGCCATGTACTCTTCCTCAATCATCGTCCGGCTAACTGAAAAAATGTAACTTACGAGTTACAAGCTCCAGTGTTCAAGTTACAGGGTTCAGGTTACAGGGTGCAGGTTTTCCCGCCGGAGGCGGGTTCCGCCTTCGGCGGAAAACTTGAAACCTGAAACCTGTAACTTGTTCACTTTCCTAATCTTCTGGCTCTTTTTTCTATTATGAACGCTTCAATAATATCATTTTTACGGATATCATTTAATCCTTTTATCGAAATTCCGAATTCAAAACCTTCCTTAACTTCCTTGACATCATCTTTAAATCTTTTAAGAGAACTTATGTCACCCTCATACACTATATCTTTCCCTCTTTTTATTCTTACCCTGTCTTTTCGATGAATTACGCCTTTAGTAACCGCGCATCCCGCCGCTTTCCCGGATTTAGCCGGAAAAATCTCGCGGACTTGAGCCGCGCCTTGAACAACTTCTATTTCTTCCGGTTCCAAAAGACCTTCCATTCCGGCTTTTACATCCGCAATAGCTTCGTATATTATATCATATACTCTCACGTCAATTTTTTCCGATTTCGCGAGGCTATCCGCCTGGGAATCCACCTTTACGTTAAACCCTATCACAATAGCATTTGAAACCATCGCCAGAATAACGTCAGATTCGTTAATGTTGCCTGCCGCTGAATGAATCATGTTTATTTTCACTTCATCGGTCATAAGTTCCAGCAGCTGCGCCTGGGTGGTGACATCTACGGCGGTCGTCGGTTCATCG
>CAYPYT010000046.1:4482-8908 GCA_964415105.1 uncultured Planctomycetia bacterium
TAAGTTCCAGCAGAGAATGTTTAAGCGCTTCTACTGATCCCTGCACATCCGCTTTCAAAATCACGGTCAATTCTTTTATATTCCCGCTGGCGATATAACTGTGCAAATCTTCAAGCGTAATTCTTTTACTCCCGGTCATGTTTTTATGGCGGTTTTCGCTTTGTTTAAGCATAGCTAAGGTTTTTGCCTTTTTTTCATCTTTTACGACAAAAAATTCTTCTCCCGATCCGGGTAGCCCTTCGATCCCCATCATTTCAACCGGCGTTGTCGGCGGAGCAGACTCAATTTTCTCACCTTTATCGTTCCTCATAGCCTTTACTTTACCATAATATATCCCGCATAAAACAATATCTCCAACACGCAGAGTCCCGTTTTGAACCAACAGAGTCACAATAACACCCTGTCCCGGGGTCTTTTTTCCTTCGATGACAACCCCCCTGGCTTTTAATTGAGGATTCGCCTTAAGTTCAAGCATTTCAGATTCAAGCATAAGCATTTCTATCAAATGGTCAACACCTTCACCTGTAAGAGCGGAAACTTCAACCATAATCGTTTTCCCTCCCCAGTCTTCAGCAACAAGCTGTTCCGCTTGAAGAGCTTTTTTAACGGCATCAGGGTTCGCTCCCGGCAAATCACATTTATTGATTGCCACAACTATTGACACTCCGGCGGCGCGAGCGTGATCTATCGCTTCCTTTGTTTGCGGCATAACCCCGTCATCAGCCGCGACAACAAGCACTACGACATCCGTCGCGTTCGCTCCCCGCGCGCGCATCGCGGTAAATGCCGCGTGTCCAGGGGTGTCCAAAAACGTCACCGACCCCTTAGGTGTTTCCACTTTGTAAGCGCCGATGTGCTGAGTAATTCCGCCTTTTTCGCCTTTTGTCACCATAGTTTTACGGATATAATCCAAAAGTGAAGTTTTGCCATGATCCACATGCCCCATAAACGTAACTATCGGCGCCCTTGACGCGCCGAGATTCTTTTTTCCGTGATGATGTTCCGACACAAGCTCCTTTTCAATAGACTGAATAGTATCGGCAAGTTCCAACTCATATCCAAAATGCGCCATAACCTCACGAACATCGGTCTCTTCCAAATCCTGGTTAATAGTCACAAAGATGCCCTTATCCACAAAAAACTGAAGAAGAAGATTCGGCTTTGTGTTTATGAACGGCGCCAGAACTTTTACGCTTACGGGAAAATGAATCTCCACTTTTTGAGAAGTTTTGCGCGCGAATTCCTGCTTTGAAAAAGATCCGGACGGGGCAATGGAAACTCTATGTTTTTGGTGCTTTTCGTATTTTTTATATTTCGTCTTGGATATATCGGCTTTTTCCACAATTTCGATAACCGGGATAGATTTAAAGATCTTTCCCTTTTTACCCTTTGAAGGCTTAATTGATTTTTTGAAAAATTTTCTGTCTTCATTGTCAAAATCTTTTTTCTCCGGAACTTTCTTGACCTTTGCTCTTTCTACTATTTGAATTTTCGAAAGCGGGGATTCCTTCTTTTCCGTTTTTTTATCATCCGGGTCTCCTGATTTCGGCTTAAGCCCTTTGTCGTCCGTCTTTTTGACGACGCTCACTTCCTTTTCTTCTTTGATACTTTTTTTGTCAAGGTCAGGCAAAGTTTCTTTTTCAACACTTTTTTTAGTTTTTTTATCTTCGGCGCTTTTAGGAGGCTTCTCTTCTTTTTTCGCGAGTTTCTTGGGTTTTACCTTTTTTTTCGCGGATATGGATCCGCCTAATTTTATTTTGAGAAGCCCCGCGATCTTATCCGGCACCGGGCTATTTTCGTCTTCAACATCTACATAGAGTTTGCGTAATTGTTCCAACACATCCTCATTTTTAACTTCCAACTCTTTGGCTAAATCACGGACTTTCATCGACATCCAACACCTGCTTTTTATTTGAGAGCTAAACCCACTTATTTTTTATACTTTAATCTTCTTTTTCCTCTTCAACCGGATCTTTCTCTTCTTCAATCGGTTCTTTTTCCTCTTCAACCGGATCTTTCTCTTCTTCAATCGGTTCTTTTTCCTCTTCAACCGGCTCTTTTTCTTCTTCCGCGTTAAGCGGAAAAATTTGGGACGCGTCTAAATCCGAAGAAGACAAAGGCTTTTCATCTTCTTCATGGGAAGGGCTGAAAAACTTTTTCGCGGCGGCTTCCGCTTTCTCTTTTTCTGTTACTTCCGATTTTTTCGCCGCCGTTTTGCTTAAAAGTTCTCGGCAAACGTTAATTATCTTTTCCGCGGATTTTGGCCCGAGACCTTTGAGTTTGGAAAGTTCTTCCGCGTTTGTCTGGAGAATTTTGTCAAGAGCATTATACCCCGCTTCTGCCAAAATCTCTTTAGACTTTGAGCTTATCCCTTTTATTTCCTGAAGTAAAATACCTGTCGGCTCCTGCGCGGCTTCGGCAATCAGTTCCCATCCTAAAAGTTTAGACGCGAGCCGAATGTTCCTGCCTTTTTTACCAATCAAAAGGGATAATTGGTCCTTGGGCACAGTCAGCTTTATTGATTTATGCTCTCTGTCAATAACCATCCTTGAAACTTCAGCAGGATTAACTGCCGCGGGAAGGTATGCCCGAATATCATCGTCCCAATGCACTATGTCTATTCTTTCTCCGTGAAGTTCCTTTACGATATCTCGGACACGTGACCCGCGCATCCCCACACACGCGCCCACAGGATCGATCTTATCGTCTTTGGAATAAACGGCCATTTTTGTCCTCTCGCCCGCTTCCCTCGCTATTGATTTCACTTCAACGATCCCCTGCGATATCTCGGGGACTTCCAATTCGAACAACTTTTTTACGAAACCGGCATCCGCGCGTGATAAAACAATTTCCGGCGCGGCATTCCCTCTTTCAACTTTCACAAGATAGGCTCTGATCAATTCCCCCTGACGAAACTTCTCTCCCGGAATTTGTTCCGATTTCGGAACCATAGCTTCCGCGTCATCAAGTTCAACGATAATATTACCTTTTTCGAACCGATGAACCGATCCGCTTATTATAGAGCCGACTTTTTTCAGATATTTCTCTGAAATAACGTCTCTTTCCGCTTCTCTGATCTTTTGGATAATAACCTGTTTCGCTGTCTGAGCCGCTATCCTGCCAAACCGTTCACTTTCAATTTTCTCGTCTTTCGAAAAAACTTTAATTTCCCCGGTTTCTTTATTAATTCTCACTTCGATGTCTTCTTTAGAAAGTCCGGGATCATCAATAACTTTACGCGCGGCGCTCGCTAAAGCGCTTTCAATCGCCTCGAATAAAATTTCTTTACTTATCCCTTTTTCTCTTTCTATTCTTTCCAGCGCTGTTAATAATTCTCCGTTCATATTTTTCTCCCTCTTATTCGTTGATTGTTGGCTCGTTTGTTCGTTGATTGTTGGCTCGTTTGTTCGTTGATTGTTGGCTCGTTTGTCAAACATCCTCGTAGGTTGGTGGCAGTTCTTCATGCCACTATCCTACGAGGTTGTTTGACGGGTTTAACATTTTTTATATTCCGCTTTTAATTTTACCTTAATAACATCTTTGCTTTCAACACAAAACTCTTTTCCATCGGGCATTTCAAGAAGAATATCACCGCTCGAATTTCTTTCGATCAATTTTCCTGAAATAATATGTTTACCGCCAGCCGCTTCCCTCGCTCTAAGCTCAACAAACTTATCCTTACCCCACAAAAAAGAACTCTCGCTTTTAAGTTCCCTATCCAGCCCCGGAGACGACACATCTAAAGTAACTTTTGACGTAAACACATCTTCGAGATTAACCCACGAGGCAATTTTCTTATTAAAATCAATGCATTCCCGAAGAGTAATACCGCCTTTTTTATCAAGAACTATTTCAATAAAAAAAGCCCTGCTTCCTTTCGCGATTACATCCACCAGCTCATACCCCGCCTTTTTGCTTTCATCGCGAACAAACTCCAATAATTTTTCAGGTATTTTTGAGAAACTCATATTTAGTCACTCCGCCTCCACTTAAAAAAATAAGTGGGCTTACGGCCCACTTATGTGTAAATTCCACCCGAAACGATTATAGTGTAATAAGTTACTATTGTCAAGATTTTTTAATCTTAAAAACGGAATTTGTGTGTATACGAGAAAAAATATTCGTAAGGGCGCCTCCGGAGGCGCCCTATATGGAGTCTCATAGCAGATCCCGGGTCAAGCCCGGGATGGCAAGAGGGTCGGTCAATCCGGGGATGGCAAAGCAGTAGGTCAAACTCTGCGAATGGCAAGGTGTGTGGCAAAACGTAAAAACATAACCTCAAAAATATTGCCATCCCGGCCTTGAGCCGGGATCTCTACTCCTTTTGGGTGATTATTTGTTGTAATTGGTATTACCTAAAGAGTGGCACCCTTCACAAGCGAACGAATATATTCGATGATTTTTTCTTTCTCTACAAATTCTTTAG
>CAYPYT010000047.1:0-8895 GCA_964415105.1 uncultured Planctomycetia bacterium
CCTACTACCAACCTACGAGGATGAACTTGCCATTCACGGGCGCGCGCACAGGCTCGCCCCTACACTTTATCGTAAACACCAACCTCGTAGGTTGGTGGTGGTTCCGCGCGCCACTATCCTACGAGGTTGGTGGCGGGCGGCTATACTATCAGCATCGCGTCACCATAGGAGAAAAACCTCAATTCAAGTTCAACAGCTCTCCTGTAGGCCCTAAATACAAATTCTCGTCCGGCAAAAGCGCTGACCAGCATGAGGAGAGTAGATTTCGGAAGGTGAAAATTGGTTATTATGCCATCCACTATTTTAAAATCGTATCCGGGGTAAATAAAAAGATTCGTCATTCCTTTTGACTCTTCCAATTTACCTTTTTCCCGCGCGGCGGATTCTAACACCCTGACAGAAGTGGTCCCTACCGCGAACACTCGAGAGCCCGAATTTTTTGCATGGTTGATAACTTCAACGGCTTTTTTATTTATTTCATACCATTCCGAATGCATTTTGTGATTCTCGATGTCTTGTTCAACAACCGGCGAAAAAGTTCCGTAACCGGTATGAAGCGTTACATATACTATCGAAACTCCTTTTCCGGAAAGGCGTTTGATAAGCTCTTTTGTAAAATGAAAACCGGCCGTCGGCGCCGCGGTAGCTCCGTCATTACACGCGTATACCGTCTGGTAATTCCGCGTGTCTTCCTTCTTATCCTCTCTTAAAATGTACGGAGGCAAAGGCACATGTCCTTCTTTAAACACCTCTTCCAAAGATCTGTTAAAACTTACAAAACGTCCGATCGGAGCTTTTTCAAGAACTCTGACTTTAATTCCATCGGCCAACTCGATCTCTTCATCTTGTTTAATACGTTTTGACGGCCGGATCAGCGCGTATAATTTTTCGGAGGCGGGATTCAGCAAAAAAATCTCAACTTTCCCTCCGGTTTTCCTTTTCCCTAAAAACCTAACAGGAAGAACACGTGTATCATTAAGAACTAAACAATCTCCGGAACAAAAATATTCCGCGATATCACAAAAAGTCTTTTCCCGAATGCTTTTTTCTTTTCGGTGTAAAACCATTAAACGAGACGAATCTCTCTGTCGTAAAGGTTCCTGCGCGATCAAATCTTTCGGCAATTTATAATTAAATTCTTCAAGTCTCAAGTTTTAAGTCCCAAGGTTCAAGCTACAGGCTTCAAGGTCAAGTTTCAAGCTACAAATTACAGGTTAGGGTGAGAGGAAGTTCCTTAACCTGAAGCTTGACTCCTATAATTTTACAATTTTCGCGCCGGGATAATACACCTTTAAAATCTTTTCACAGGTATACCGGCGTAAAGCTAAGTTTAGCGCTCCCCATTGACACATTCCTACCCCATGCCCCCATCCGTATCCGCTGAACAGATAGAAAAGCGGATATTTTTTAATGTGAAAATTCGCGCTTTTTAAAGATTTTCGGCCTACCGCGGCACGAAAATCTTCAGTTCCTATTTCAAATACCCTATTCCGAGATTTTACTACCACATATTTCAAACGGCCCGAATCATCCCGCCGGCCGGGAGAGATCTCTTCAACCGTCGAGATCGGATACCCTTCTTTTGTTAATTCTTCTACAAGTTTCTTCGCGGGCACTTTTACCTGCCACCTGAAATAAGGCGTCCATTTACACCAACCGCATCTAACACCCCGCAGTGGTAAAATTTGGTTTCCCCAAACCCTCTCGATATTCTGCGTATGTCCGCCGCACGAGGAATGAAAATATCCCGGCAGAATTTTTCCGTCATATTCAAGCACCCTTCCTTCTGTCGCCTTAACTGCCCTCGTGGTACGCCACTTTTCAGCGCTCTCGGCGCCATAAACCTGGGAAAAGGTATCATTCGTAAGATCATATTCTTTTTTTCCGCGCCGAAGACTTTCATAAACCGCGTAACTGCGCGAGGCTATAGCCTGCGCTTTTATCACTTCTAAAGGCCAGAGATAACTCACTTCCCGGGGCAAAACACCTTTAAGATAATCCTCTAAACCCAAGCTGTTAATTACACTAAGGCCGTTGTCCTTTTTAATTATATCTATGCACCCTCTATAGCGGATACCGTCAACTTCTATTAAACATTTTTTACGAGGTATAATACGAATCCTGTCAGAATTTAATTCCTGCCTGCCTATCCGTATGCCTCTATCGGCGGAACTCACTTCTTGCCGTTTGGAAATTTTTATATTTCTCTTCAGTAACCTTCCTGTTTCAGCATCCCTTATGTCGCATTTATTTTTCGCTTTTACAACCGTCTTTTCCGCGGCTTTCACAATTCGAACGCGCACAATAAACTTCTCCGGCGCGATAACGCGCGGGTTAAGCGGGTTAAACGGGACATAAAAAAACCTGAAAATCCCGATAGCCGCCATACAAATAAGCGCGATCTGAACAAACCTTCGATTCGGCATAATGAGTTTTATAAAAGCGCGGGTTTAGAACTCAAATTAAAATAGATTTTCGGGATAAATGCTTTTTTTACCCAAATATTCGCAAGCTTTATCCGTTAGTTCACGGCCCCGTGAAGTTCTTCTTAAAAATCCTATTTTCAAAAGATACGGTTCAATAACATCCTGAATTGTATCAATTTCTTCGTTAAGTGACGCGGCAATAGCTTCAATCCCTACAGGACCTTTTTTATACGTGGTAAATATAACTTCTAAAACTTTGCGTGAGATTCTGTCAAGCCCTTCAGAATCTATCCCGTGTGTGGTCAAGGCTAATACCGCCGTTTTGGCGGTAATTTTACCATCGGATTTCACTTCCGCCCAATCTCTCACCCTTCGTAAAAGACGATTAGCAATGCGCGGCGTACCCCTGGAACGAGCGGCAAGTTCCTTCGCGGCTTCGTCATCGATAAAAATATCCAATAGTTTCGCCGAACGTTTTATAATGCGGGTTAACTCTTCCGCCGAATAAAATTCAAGATGAAAAAACATCCCAAAGCGATCCCGAAGCGGAGCGCTTAAAAGTCCCGAACGCGTAGTCGCTCCTATAAGCGTAAACCGCTTTAGATTAAATTTTACGGTCTTGGCATACGGTCCTTTATCTACTAAAAAATCTATCTGAAAATTTTCCATAGCCGGATAAATAAACTCTTCCACAACTTTTGAAAGACGATGAATCTCATCTATAAAAAGAATATCCCCTTCTGAAAGATTCGTAAGGATCCCGATAAGGTCTCCGGCCCGATCAATGGCAGGACCGCTTGTCGCGGTAACTTTCCGTCCCTTTTCACTCGCGATAATATGCGCCAGAGACGTTTTTCCAAGCCCGGGAGGACCGGAAAAAAGCAGATGTTCCAACGGTTCATCTCTTTGCATAGATGCTTGAAGCGCGATTTCCATCGGCTCAACTACCGCCGCCTGCCCGATAAAATCTTTGAGCCGCTTAGGACGAAGAGACAAATTTAATATTACATCATCATCCGTTTCGTCTTCGCGAACGACTTTTTCAACTTCGTCAACAAATTTTTCCCGCCCGTCTTTTTCCATTTTACGCCTTTTTTTTAATCGTTCGAAATCGGAAGATGGTCTTTCCTCCGCCAAATACCATTATCGATTCAAGGGCGGACCGCATGTGTCTGCCCCCACGCTATCCACCCGGGGTCATTCTTCCCTTATACACTTCATTCAGCAGCTCTTCACTTGTTTTTAAATCCGGCCGGCGGCGGATAGCTTGCTGGATCATCTTTTCCGCTTCTTGACTCTTATATTGGAGCTGGAGAAGAACTTCAAAAGCTTCATATTTGACATTATTATATTTCTCATCAGGCTCACTGCCTTTCAGGTCCTGTATTAAACCGAATTTACCGACTTTTCCCTGTAATTTCGCGATTATTAAACGAGCTCTTTGCTGACCTATCCCCGGTAATTTTTTAAGAAAAGCGATGTCCCCCGAATCTATCGCGCCGGCTATCGCGGAAAAAGGTTCCGCCAGAGCCCTGCATGCCGCTTTAGGTCCGACCCCGGAAACTGAAATGAATTTTTCGAAAAATTCTTTCTCGATTTCGTTTGAAAACCCTATTAAAACCGGAATAGCTCGGGAAGGCTCCATTTGGTAATAATGATATGTAACCAGATCAATATTACGCTTCAGCAAGTTTCCGCCTTCGGTCTTAACGTTATCACTTTCACAATCTGTTTCCGCTCCATTTTTTATCACCTTCATAATAGCAAGAGGAACTAAAACTTCATAGCACAAATCACCCGCCCCGATAAAAAGAGCGCCGTCTTTTTCACCTTTTATAACCCCTGAGATCCGTGCGATCATAGTATTACCCTTCTCGTTTAGCCCCCATATAAACATAACTCATCGCGATCGCGAGAGCGTCACTCACATCAAAAGGTTCCGGAGTTTTTTTTAGTTTCAAAAGCTCCTTCACCATACTCTGAATTTGTTTTTTACTTGCTCTGCCGTTTCCGGTGACGGCTTTTTTTATATGTGTCGCGGAATAATTTACGAGCCTTATGGAATTAATACCGCACAACAAACACACAACGCCTCTGGCGTGCCCCATAAGAATGGATGTCGCGGGATGTTTATAATGGGAATAGATCTTTTCCAAAACAATAACAGAAGGCGTATGTGTTTTTATTATATCTTCAAGATTTTCATAAATAACGTATAAACGTTTTGAAATGCCCTGACTTTGGACAGTTTTGATAACTCCCGCTTCGATAAATGCCGCCCGGCCCGCGGACTCAGTCTCGACTATTCCGTATCCCGTCCTGATCAAACCCGGATCAATACCTAAAATTTTCATAATGCTCCATTGTTTTAGGTATTAAGTTCTAGTTTCTGTTTTTCCACCGGAGGCGGGTATTACCTAAAACCTAACAACTATACCGTTCCATAACCTACTCTTCTTCTATTGTTTTTAAAATTTCATCAGGAATATCAAAATTTGAATAAACATTCTGCACATCGTCATTATCTTCAAGCTCTTCCACAAGCGTTAAAAGTTTTTTTGCCGTTTCCGCGTCATCAACTTTAACCGTGTTTTTAGGAACCATGCTGAGTTCTCCTGATTCAAGTTTTACCTTTTTTTTAAGTAAACCCGAACGGACTTTATCAAAATCCTGCAGGCGGCAAATAACTTGAAAAAAATCTTCGTCAGATGTAAGGTCCTCCGCGCCGGCTTCTAAGATCACGTTTAGAAGCTCTTCTTCATTCGCGTCTGCCCTTTTTACCAGAAAAATACCTTTTTTCTCGAACTGAAACGCTACAGACCCCGCGCCGGCCATATTTCCGCCGCGTTTGGAAAAAATACTTCTAACATCGCTGGTAGTGCGATTGCGGTTATCTGTAAGCCCTTCAACGATCACTGCCACTCCTCCCGGCGCGTATCCTTCAAAAGAAACCGTCTCGTACGAAACGCCTTCCAATTCTCCGGTTCCTTTTTTTATTCCGCGTTCTATATTATCCGAAGGCATATTGGCATCTTTCGCTTTCTGAACAGCTAACCTAAGACGCGGATTGGCGTCCTGATTCCCACCGGCTTCTCTTGCCGCGACCGTTATTTCACGAATCAGCTTAGTAAATATTTTCCCGCGCTTAGCATCAAGCGCCCCTTTTTTATGTTTTATACTCGACCACTTAGAATGCCCTGACATGTTTACTCCTTAAATATTATCGTTGGTTCGTCGATGGTTGGCTCGTTGATGGTTAATTCGTTGATCGTTTGTTCGTTAATAGTTGATTCGTTGATGGTTACCCTTTATTCATTCAACGATCAACGAACCAACCATCAACAAGCCAACGAATTAACCATCAACAAGCCAACGAACCAGCCAACGAATCAATGCACTTCTTCTTTTACTTTTTTGTTTTCGGCAATAATTTTTTGAGCCACATTAGACGGAACGGCTTCATAATGCGAAAAAGACATCGAATAGGTGGCTCTCCCGGCAGTAATTGACTTTAGTTCATTAGCATACTTATACATTTCTTCCAAGGGAATCTGTGCTTTTACCAACTGCATCCCGCCTTCAGAATCCATACCTTGCACCCGTCCGCGCCGTGAACTTAATGAACCCGCTATGTCCCCCATATTTTCTTCCGGGACAGTAAGCTCAACGTGCATAATAGGTTCAAGCAGAACCGGTTTCGCCTTCCCGCAGGCTTCTCTGAAAGCATGCGCCGCGGCTATCTGAAAAGCGATATCTTTCGAATCCACGGGATGTGTCTTTCCGTCATAAACGACGGCTTTGACATCAATCATCGGATACCCGGCTACCGCACCATCCGCTAAGGCATTTCTTACACCCTTTTCGCAGCTCCCCACCAGTTGTTTAGGAATAGCCCCGCCGACCACTTCATCTACAAACAGAAAGCCTTCTCCTCTTCCAAGCGGTTCAACCCTCATCCACACTTCCGCGAACTGCCCCGCACCGCCGGACTGCTTTTTATGTCTGTATTTTGAATCCCCAATAATGCTTATCGTTTCCTTATAGGCCACTTTCGGCGTTCCGATCTCTACCGCCACTCCATACCTCACCTTCATACGGTTTATTATCGTTTTAAGATGGAGATCCCCCATTCCGGAAATAACAAGCTCATGAGTTTGTTTATCCAGCATCATCTTGAAAGTTGGATCTTCCGCCATCAACTTCCCCAACGCGCTGGATATCTTATCTTCGTCAGAACGGCTTTTAGGTTTTATTGAAAAACTTATTGCCGGTTCCGGGAACTTAATATTTTTAAACTTTATCGGTTTTTTTTCATCCGAAAGAGAATCCCCCGTATCGGTATTCTTTAATTTTGCCGCGCAGGCTATGTCTCCGGCAACAACAGCCGCCGTCTGCACTTGCTCTTTACCTCTGAGACAAAACAATTGACCGAATTTCTCAAGACTATCTTTAGAAGAATTCATCACAGTGTGGTTTGTGACAGCTTTTCCGCTTTGAACACGAAAAATTGATATTTGCCCCGCGTAAGGATCGGATATTGTTTTAAAAACCTGCGCCGAAAAAGGAGCACCCTCTTCAGGCGGGATCGTAACAACTTGGGATTGGTCCGCTTGGGATTGGTCCGCGGCATTACCGGTTTCAATTTCAGCCGGCGGCATATCCAGAGGAGACGGCATATATTTATTTATGACATCCATTATCTCGTTCACACCAATACCCTTTTCCATTGAAGCGGGAATGATCGGAACGATTTTGCCGGCGCCAACACCTATTCTAAACGCTTTATCAAGATCTTCCGCGTTAAGCGCGCCATCTTCTAAATATTTTTCCAAAAGCGCGTCATCAGATTCCGCTACACCTTCAGTCATTTCGTTAGAAAGCATCTCCGCTTCATCTTTAGCATCACCTTCGAATTTATCAATACCTTCTTTCGTTAATAAGTTGGCAATAGAAGAAAAAGACGCGCCGGGAGCGTTTGGATAATATAAAGCAATACACTTTTTACCAAACGTTTTCCTGACACTTCCTAAAACTTTAACAAAATCCGCGTTATCCTTGTCCATCTTATTAACAATGATCATTACGGGCAGGTTGCGCGCTTCGACTAACTTCCAGAATTTACCGGCACCGACTTCAATACCGTGCGTAGCGTCTAAAAGTAAAACAGCCGCGTCCGCGACATTTATTCCCGCGATTACCTCCCCCACATAATCCAAATACCCGGGTCCATCGAGTATATTAACTTTTACCCCATCTTTTTCATAATACGCGATCGAAAGATTAATAGACGTTTTGTGCTCTTTTTCATCATCACTGTAGTCTGAAACAGTCGTCCCCGCGCGAACACTTCCTTTTTTAGATATCGCCCCTCCCACAAAAAGTAAATTCTCGGTCAAAGTAGTTTTACCCGTTCCCGAATGCGACAATAGCACAATATTACGAATGTTTTCAGTTAAAACAGCCATTGCATCCACCCTCCCCTTTTTAATGAGACTTTGGTTTTAGAGTGCGAAGCGCTCTGAAACCATTTAGTCGAATTAATGTCCGAGTGCGCCGTTCCATAAAACTTACTCAAACTTATACAGCTTGACGTTTACTTCCTGATTCAACGATACTGGTTACTATAATCGGAAAAACCGAATCTTGCATTGCCGTTATCTCCACAGGCGTAAGTTCCGACCGAACTGGCCGTACATTTTGATTAATAATCTCTTCTAAATTAATTGCGGCATTTAAATCCCGTGTGCCCGAACCATATTCCCATACTACCAACCTACGAGGTTAATGATACGGCGTGTTAGATGTTTTTAACTAGAGCTTGAGGAAAGTTAGGACTATCCGGATTTACAACAACCTTCTTATGAGCCGGAGAAACTATTAAATCCATATCTTCCATAGGAACTGCTCCAAGCAGGATATCATCACCCAGTACCAAAGCTCCTACAAAACAGTTTCTATTTTCAAAATGAATCAAAACAGGACCAACATAGGGTACCAATTGCTTTTTGCCATCAGCTGTTGTAATTTCTCTTTTTTCAAGTTCTTCAAAACCCATCTGAACACAAATATGCTCAGGAATACAAAGCATTAATGCTCCTGTATCTACAAGAGCATCTGTTTTTATTCTTTCTATCGTTGGATTTCTTGGATTCCCAATTTCAATCTTTGCCCGTACATAACCCATTTCATGACTCCTTATTCTTTTCCTTTTAAAAAATCATAACGCATTATTTAATCCTTCTATTTTATGCCGATTTTACACATCCTCATTTTATCATATGGAAATGAAATTTCAAATGATTATCACTTATCTGACCCGATTGTTGATAATTGTAAATTGTTATACCAATTACAAAAAATAATTACCCAAAAGGAGAAGAGATCCCGGCTCAAGGCCGGGATGGCAACTTGGGTGGTCGGGATGGCAAATTAGGCGGTCGGGATGGCAATATTTTTGAGGTTATGTTTT
>CAYPYT010000048.1:0-5438 GCA_964415105.1 uncultured Planctomycetia bacterium
CCGCCCCTACGATAAAAAAATGAGAAATTGTTAAAAATCGATTCAACTTACGAAATTCGCAGGGGCGCCTCCAGAGGCTCCCTTTGCACTTGCAAGGTTATATCGGAGAGTTACCGTTTTTCATCCTTCATGAATTTATACTCGATAGAATCTCTTAAAGCCAGCCAGCAGGCTTCAATGATGTTTTCGGAAACGCCTACTGTCCACCATGAATCCGTCTTATCCTGCGACTGGATAAGAACCCTGACCTTCGCGGCAGTTCCCGACTTTTCATCAAGCACTCTCACGCTGAAATCCGAAAGGTGCATCTCTTTTAAGGACGGGAAAAATTCCATGAGCGATTTTCTAAGAGCCTGATCCAAAGCGTGTATAGGCCCGTCTCCGAGAGAAACGGTATGCCTTAAATCTTTTCCGATCTTAAGTTTTAATGTAGCTTCTGAAACAATCGGACCATTGGAGCGTTTTTCGACTATCACCCTAAAATCCACCATCTCAAAATGTTGTTTAAAAACATCGGACGCTTTCCTCATTAAAAGCATAAGCGACGCTTCCGCGAGTTCAAACTGATATCCTTCTTTTTCCAAATCCTGGACATATGAAAGAATTTTTTTCGCTTTATCCGAGGTTTTCTCAATCTTAAGCCCGAATTCACCGGCTTTATCTATAATACTTGATTTGCCGGACAGTTCAGAAATAAGCATCCTGCGTTCGTTCCCAACCAATGAAGGATCAATATGTTCATAACTCTTACTGTTTTTGAGTATCGCGTTAACATGCACTCCCGCTTTATGAGCGAAAGCGCTTTTGCCGACATAGGCTTGCGCGTCCTGACGGCGAACATTAGATATTTCCGCCACATACATCGAAGCTTCCGTTAGTTCCTTAAAAGCGAATTCTGAAAGACAATCCATACCCAGCTTAAATTTCAGCGTCGGCATAATGGAAACAAGATTCGCGTTACCGCACCTTTCCCCATATCCGTTGAATGTCCCCTGTACTTGAACACATCCGGCCTGAACCGCGGCAATAGAATTCGCCACTGCCATTTCAGAATCATTGTGTACATGGATCCCTAAGGGAATTTTAATGTTTCCCGCGACTTCTTCGACAATCTCAAAAACTCTCGTGGTAAGCGCGCCGCCGTTCGTGTCGCACAAAATAACCGCCTCCGCTCCGCCCCGCGCCGCGGCTTGAAGTGTTTCGAGAGCATATTCGGAGTTCTTTTCATACCCGTCAAAGAAATGTTCCGCGTCAAAAAATACGCGCCGGCCTTCTTTTCGCAGATAACGGATAGAATCTTCTATCATTTTCAGGTTTTCTTTAAGCGTTGTTTTCAGGATTTGCTTAACATGAAGATCCCAGCTTTTGCCGAATATAGTCAAATATTTTGTTTCGGCCTTAAGCAGACCCTTGATCACGGCATCGGACGCTGTTTGCCCTCCCGCGCGCCGTGTACTGCCGAAAGCTGTGAGTTTAGACTTTTTTAGTTTTAAATTCTTCGCGGCTTCGGCAAAGAACTCATCATCCTTCGGATTTGAACCGGGCCACCCGCCTTCGATAAAATCTATTCCCAGCTCATCAAGTTTTCGCGCGATACGGATCTTATCCTTTACCGAAAAAGATATTCCCTCCGATTGAGCGCCGTCACGAAGCGTCGTATCATAGATATAAACCTTTTTCATTTGAGCCTCTTGTTTAATTAGCCGCTATTCACCCGTTTAATTGACCACCAACCTCGTAGGTTAGTGGTGGCTCCCCACACCACTAACCTACGAGGTTGGTGGTTAGCCACAATGGCGGTCTCTTTTATTATTTTGTCATCATTTGCTTCTCTTTTTGCCTAACCCGAACGCTTTATGAAGCGCTATTACGGCTTTATCCGCTTCTTGTTCGCTAACAACACAGGAAATTTTTATTTCACTGGTCGATATCATTTTTATGTTTATCTTCTTTGACGCTAAGATGTGAAACATTTTTGCCGCGACACCCGAATGACTGCGCATCCCTATTCCCACAACCGACACTTTAGCGATATTTTTGTCATATTGCACGTCTTGGGCGGAAATTTCTTTTACGATTTTTGATATTATTTTCTGTACTTTTGGTAAATCTTTTTTCTCTACGGTAAAAGAGATATCTGTCATCAAAGTTCTGGACACGTTTTGTATGATCATGTCGACATTTATCCCGGCTTTAGCCAGCTTTTCAAATAATCTGCTTGCTTCTCCGGGTTTGTCCGGGACGTCACACACCGTAACTTTCGCTTCACTTTTGGTTACGGTAATGCCTCTAACCAAGACCTCTTCCATGACTTTCCCCTCCTTAGTTATCACTGTTCCTTCTTCATTGGAAAAACTTGACCTGACCTTCATGGGAACATTGAACTTACCAGCCACCTCCATGCTTCTTGCCTGCATAACCTGCGCGCCAAGAGACGCCATTTCCAACATTTCTTCATAACTAATGCTCTCAAGCTTGCGGGCGTTCGAAACTATTCTGGGGTCAGCAGTATACACACCTTTAACATCGGTATAGATCTCACACATGGATGCTTTCAAAACTTTGGCCAAAGCCACCGCTGTCATATCCGAACCGCCGCGCCCCAAAGTCGTTATTTCCTGATCAAGACTTGTTCCCTGAAAACCAGCGACAATCACTATTTTGTGACGTTTAAGTTCCTTCTTTATTCTTTTAGTGTTCACGTCAAGAATTTTGGCATTTGTATGAGACGAATCCGTGATAATACCCACCTGCGCTCCGGTAAAAGAAATCGCGTCCTGCCCAAGTTCATGTAAAGCCATTGCTAAAAGCGCGACTGATACCTGCTCCCCCGTTGACATAAGCATATCCAGTTCTCTTTCCGGCGGATTTTTGCTGACGAGAGCGGCAAGACTTACAAGTTCATCCGTTGTATCCCCAAGCGCCGAAACGACAACAACTACGTCGTACCCTTTTTTTCGGCACAAACTAACCCGTTTGGCAACTGCCTTGATCCGTTCGGGATTCGCGACACTCGAACCTCCGTATTTCTGCACAATAATGCCGCTACTAAGTTTTTTCATATATTCTGCCCTTTAGATCAGCACCCTTTATCTTACCATTGACGAACGGCATACAGCATAAAGCATATGACGCCCTCTTATATGTTTTTTTTCAAAAAGACCTTCATCAATTCCCACCCGTTCTTCACTGTCAAATTGCCCTCTCTTGCCGATTTTTCACTGAAGACCATAACCTCATCCGCTTTGATACCCTCCCCGCACATCGCTACCGGAACAGGATCAGACGTATGTGTCCTCTTTTTTACCGGCGTCGGATGATCAGGAAGAATAAGCACACGGTACTCACCCCTTTTAGAAAGTTCTTTCATGATCTTTCCGGTTATTTTACTATCAAAATTTTCAATGGCTTTCACCTTCTCGATCGCGTCACCGTTGTGTCCCGCTTCATCCGGCGCTTCAACATGCACAAAAACCATATCTCTTCTTTCGAGTATATCAAGCGCCGCGAGAGCTTTTCCTTCATAATTCGTATCATAATATCCGGTAGCGCCCGGAACTTCCGCGATCTCAAGCCCTAAAACACGCCCCATCCCTTTAAGTAGATCCACCGCGGATATCATGCCCCCTGAAGTTCCGTACGCGTCAAAAAAATTCGGCATATCAGGTTTTTTGCCCTGTCCCCAAATCCATATCATATTCGCCGGATTTTGTCCCAGATCGATCCGCACTTTGTTAATATCGCAATTTGCCAATATATTTTTCGAACGTTCCATAAGCTCAGCGATTTCCGCGTTTTTGGGTATATACTTACAAATTGATCTGTCCAGAATATCATGCGGAGGAAAACACTTTACTTTTGTCAGCTTATCCGCTTCCTCCGGAAACTGAGAGCGAACAACAAGCAGATTACGATAACTTGTTCCGGGATGAAAATGAAACTTATCACTCCCAAGCTCTTTATTGAGCAGTTTCACCAAAACAGATGTTTCGTTCGTAGTAATATGTCCCGCGCTGTAATCAACCATTATATCGTTTGATATGGTAACAAGGTTGAACCTAAACGCTACATCCCGCGAATCAAGTTCTACCCCCAAATTAGCCGCTTCCAACGGACCTCTGCCGCAATAATATTTTTTAGGGTCATACCCCAGGATCGAAAGATTCGCCACGTCACTTGCAGGCGTCATTCCTTTAGGTATATTATTCACCATCCCGCACTCGCCGCCTCGCGCGATCATATCCATATGAGGCGTATGCGCCGCCTCCATACACGTTCGGTCATTAAGACTTTCTAACGGTTCACCGCTCATCCCGTCGGGAACAAGTATTACGTATTTCACTCTCGTCTCCTTTAATGTTTTCGCATTTTCATTTAAAACGTTACGCTCGCGCGCAGGGGTCCGCCCCTACGGATCAACCCGCCAATCCCGCCTCTTTAACAACCTCATCCAAATTCGCGTCCACTACTACGGGATACGCTAAACATTTTATCGCCCTTTCAGGATCTTTTAACCCGTGTCCCGTTAACACACAAACTATATTTTTTTGAGCGGCGGATCCATTCTTCGGAAAATATCCTTCTTTCGCTTTTTTAAATATACCGGCAACACTTGCCGCTGACGCGGGTTCGGCAAAAACTCCTATTTCCTTCGCTAAAAATCGATAAGCCGACACTATTTCCTCATCCGTAACTTTATCAATAAGCCCGCCGGATTCGTCTCGAGCCGTCTCCGCCTGTTTCCAACTCGCGGGGTTCCCTATTTTTATCGCGGTCGCTATTGTCTCCGGATTCTCAATGACATGCCCGTCCACAATAGGCGCGGATCCGGCCGCCTGAAACCCCAGCATCTTCGGTAAGCCATTTATCTTACCCTTACTTTTATATTCGTTATACCCCTTCCAATAAGCCGTAATATTTCCCGCGTTTCCAACCGGAAGCGCGTGATAATCCGGCTGAAAGCCCAGCTGATCGCACACTTCAAACGCCCCTGTCTTCTGTCCTTCAATCCTATATGGATTAATTGAGTTAACGAGTACTACATCATATTTTTCGGTAAGTTCACATACAAGCCTAAGAGCGTCGTCAAAATTGCCTCTAATGGCGATCACTTTCGCGCCATGAATGAGAGCCTGCGCGAGTTTGCCGAGAGCTATCGCTCCTTCAGGAATCACAACAATACATTTTATACCGGACCGCGCCGCGTACGCCGCGGCGGACGCGGAAGTGTTTCCCGTCGAAGCGCACGCGATAGCTTTCCGCCCATCTTCGACCGCTTTAGAAACGGCAACCGTCATACCTCTATCTTTAAAACTCCCCGTCGGATTCAGCCCTTCGTATTTCAGCCATACGTTATATCCCATACCGATTTTCCGGGCAATAGGATCGGCTTTGATCAAAGGAGTATTTCCCTCTTCCAAACTAATAACCGGAGTCTT
>CAYPYT010000048.1:5538-8563 GCA_964415105.1 uncultured Planctomycetia bacterium
ATTCTAATAACAACCGTTTTCTTTTTCACATAACTCATTCTATCTATTTTCTTGATCGCGCTTCGCATATTGCCTTCTTTTGCCTTGTGTGTCAATATCACAACCGGCACAACCCTGCCTTCTTTTCTTTCCTCCTGAGAAACATTGGCAATACTGATTTTGTCCTCAGAAAGAATCGAAGCTATTCCCGCCAAGACTCCCGGTTTATCAATAACTGAAAACCTCAAATAAAATGGCATTTCGATCTCAACCATGCTCTTAAGTTTTTTCTTATTATCGGCATAATTAAAATTGTAAGGCAGAAGATTTTCTCCTCCGGAAAACATAATATGTTCCGCGATTTCAAGGATGTCTCCAACAACAGAAACCGACGTAGGCTTTTTACCCGCGCCTTTTCCAAAAAGAAGTGATTCTCCGATAAGTTCTCCCTTAACAAAAATAGCGTTATCAGAACCTTTTACATCCGAAAGAATGTGCCCGGAACTAAGAAGCGTCGGATGAACCCTGAGCTGTAATCCTGACCGAGTCCTCTTCGCGATGGCAAGAAGCTTTATACTGTACCCCCATCTTTGAGCGTTCAAAAGATCCTGCGCTTCTATCCGGTTAATTCCTTCCGTATAGATATCATCCGGAGATATTCCCGCGCCAAAACCTAAAAGTGTAAGTATCGCAAGTTTATGAACACTGTCTTTCCCACTTATATCAAGTTCCGGATTTTTTTCCGCGATCCCTTTTTTTTGCGCGATCTTTAACGCTTCACTAAAGGAACACCCTTTTTCCGCGATTTCAGTAAGTATAAAATTAGTCGTTCCATTTAGAATTCCATAAATCGTATCGATCTTATCCGCCCGAAAACCGTCGCGCATTGTTCTAATGATAGGAATAGCGCCGCCGACACTGGCTTCAAAATTTACAAATACTTTATTTTTTCGGGCGGAACAAAAAATCTCTTTCCAGCATTTTGAAATTAATTCTTTATTCGCGGTGACAACATGCTTATTATTTTCTAAAGCTTCGAGGACTATATTTTTGGCCGGATTTATGCCGCCGATAAGTTCCACAATAATGTCAATATCTTTGTCCGCGATAAGTGCGCGGAAAGAACCGGTTTTTATGAGACCTTTCGCGTCTTTTATCTTATTAAGCGCTTCCGCGTCTTTATCCGCCACGCCTTTTACCTTTATCAAAACACCGCTCTTCTTCGCGATGAGAGAACTATTTTTCGTAATAGCTTCATAAACCCCCATGCCGATAGTCCCAAGCCCGATTATCCCCACATTAACGGATTTCATGCAATTCTCCTATTGGTGGTGAATAGTGAATGTTCCCCCCGCCGTCAACCTCACAGGTTGGCGGCGGAAGATTCACCAAATACCATTTACTAAAAAATGGTCGGGACGGCCGGATTTGAACCGGCGACCCCTAGTCCCCCAGACTAGTACGCTACCAGACTACGCCACGTCCCGATCTCTTTTAAGTATTACGCCGTTTAACCTTCGCGGTTAACAGATCTTCTCCTCGAGTTAAAAATCGTTTTCTTCTTTCCGGGAACGGGTCATCAGTTCTTTAACGGCTTCGGCGGGATTTTTACCTTCATATAAAACTTCATATACTTTTTCGGTTATAGGCATTTCAACACCGAGATTTTTAGCGAGTTTATGCGCGGACTTGCAAGTAGCCGCGCCCTCGACAACCACTTCCGTTCCCCGCATGATGTCTTTTATACTTCTGCCTTTTCCAATCTCTTCTCCAAACCACCTGTTTCTGCTGTCTTTGCTTATACAAGTCGTCGCCAGATCTCCAATACCGCTCAAACCCCTGAATGTTGCTATATCCGCGCCCATGGCAATACCAAGACGCGTTATTTCAGCAAGACCCCGTGTTAAAATAGCGGCTTTAGAATTTGTCCCAAAACCTAACCCATCAGAAATACCCGCCGCGATCGCTATAATATTTTTTAACGCGCCGCCCAATTCAACACCAATTACATCGCTCGAAGTATAAACCCTGAAATTTTCCGTCATAAGAAGATTCTGAACATCCTTACCGCCCTTGCCTTTTGACGCGATGACTACGGTTGTCGGAATATTTTTGGCAACTTCAAAAGATATACTCGGACCGGATAAAATGCTGATATTTCGAGACGGAAAATATTCCGCCAATATCTCCGAAGGACGTTTTAAGGAACTTTTTTCAATACCCTTGGTCCCGCTGATAATATGTTTAAACCTGCCTGACTTAAATCTTTCGGAGATTGATCGTAGATATTCGCACGGAACAACGAAAAACACATAATCTGAATCCATAATACGCGAATCTTGGGACGTAATTTCAAGGTCTCGAGGCAAAGCAATCCCCTTCAAAAACTTTTGATTTTCCCTGTTTTTTCTTAAGTTTTCGGCATATTCGGGAGAAACACTCCACAATATCGGCGAAGCCCCTTTTGAATGCAAAAGAAGCGCAAGCGCCGTCCCCCAGCCCCCGTCCCCAATAATAGACACTTTAGTCTTAATCATAATAACTCACAGAGTGTAGCATATATGATTTTCATAGTCAATCTCATAAATAGGACGCCACCCATTTATTATAACAAAAAAAAACAGGGACGCCTCCTTTTGGGAGACGCCCCTGTTTTTTTTGTGACGCACGGAATATTGAAACTATTTTCTTACTATACTCTCCACTACGAATATTTTAAACTTAATAAAATTAAGTTTCCATAACGCTAATAACAACATAAAGATGTGCATAAACTTATGAATTGTATTCTCCATGATAAACCCTCTTTCCATGTGTTGTTTAAATTCGCACTTATTTAACTATAACTGGATCCCCGCTTAGAGCTTGCGGGGATGACAACCTTTTTTGTCATTCCCGCGCCCCTTGTTGTCATTCCCACGCCCCTTGTTGTCATTCCCTCGCTCCTTGTTGTCATTCCCTCGCTCCTTGTTGTCATTCCCTCGCTCCTTTTTGTCATTCCCGCGCAGGCGGGAATCTCTGTGACTGTACCCCTCATTTAATCTGA
>CAYPYT010000049.1:0-8494 GCA_964415105.1 uncultured Planctomycetia bacterium
AGGTTTTTGGCAAACTGTTGCATTAGGAACTTGAATCTGCCCTGTCCCTATTTAAAAAAAATACGAGGTTGAACTCCTACTATCCTATTACCCGAATTCGCCTACCAGATTGGCTGGTGAAAGCTGATTTTTTTCGATGCATTTTTTTCGATTTTGGTTAAACGATATTGAAAAGTGGTTGAGAAAGAGCGGCGGAAGGACAAAATATGCCAAATATTCCGTATGGGAATATTTGTTTTGCATTTTGGAGAAAAATGTGTATAATTAGGTGCGAAAGGAGTCGGGGTATGCTTGAGTGGAATATTGAAGAAACGGATAAATTTACAAGGACGTTTAGAAAGTATGAAAAGAAACATGGGGAAACAGCAATAGCGACAATGACTAATTTTGGTAGTTATATGCAGTTGTTGTCAAAAGGACTAAATCCTTTACAGATTTCAACAAGTTATGTTCATGACGAAAAAAAAGGTTTAATAGCGGTTGATCAAAAAAAGCAAAAAAGAAAACTAAGGGAAACTAGACTTTATTTTTATCCGGATATGGATAAAAAAACAGTGTATCTACTAATTATCGGAGATAAAAATAGTCAGCAAACGGATATAAAGTTTTGTAGAGAACAAATAAAAATGTTAAGGAGTGATTATGGGAAAACGGCATAGCAATGTAGAAAGCTTAATGAAAAGTGTGTCGCAAGATCCTAAAGTTCAGGTGCAAGTGAAAGAGGAGTTGAAAAAGAGACAATTGGCGAATTTTCTTGTATTCTTGAGGTGCGATCATAAATTAACGCAGAAAGAATTAGCAAACAGAATGAAATGCACTCAAAGCAAAATTTCTAAACTTGAAATGGCATACGACGATCAGATTTCAATTAAAGATTTATTAGAGTATGGGAGGGCTTTAAATTTACAATTAGAACTTGGATATAGGAATAAGAATGTGAAAATTACAGAATTAATAAATTATCATGTTTATAGGATTAGAGAATATTTATCAAGATTAATCTTCATGGGCAAGGGAGACAATGTTATGATGAAAGGAGTTCTTAAAGTTGTTGAAAGTACATTGGGAAAGTTTATTGATATTGTTTCAGAAAATCTTAAGATTATTAAGGATATTGACAAAAAATCGATTCGAGAATCTAAAGATGAAATCCATATTTCAAGTCCATTAAGGGAAAAGAAAGAACTCATTGGAGTGTAGTCTATAGCGTATCTATGACGGGACCAAAACTCGCCCATTCGACATCAAAAACTCTGTTTTCATCTGTTTTTAAATGTGACAATCCGCGCTCCTTAACTTTTTTATATGGTGAAATACTTCCTTTGTCAGACCAGTTTTATTGAATTTTAAGATGTAGTAGCCGTAGTCCTTTCTTTTCCTTTTTTCTTGACAAACCATAGAGAGATGTTATAATTTAGCACTCGAGTTTGGGGAGTGCTAAAATTGGGGTTTGGGGATTTTTTATGAGAGATGACATTTTAATTAACGATAATAAAAGAGATGTCCGAAAATACTGCGTTTTGGGGCATATAGTGCATTCGTATATTTCCTCGGCGGTTCCTATAAGTTCCAAGATCGTGGCTGGGCGGATGGAAGGGGACATATCAAGCGCTACTGTCAGAAACATTATGGCTGAACTTGAGGAAGAAGGTTATATTGAACAGCCTTATACCTCCGCGGGTCGTGTCCCTACGGATTTGGGGTATCGACAATATGTGAATATGGTTAGGACCCATATACAGTTTGAACAAAGAGAATCTGAAAGGTTGGCTGAAGAATATACCCGCAAGATCGACACTATCAAAGAGGTTCTGGTAAAAACGTCTTTTCTGATAAGCCGCGAGCTTCAAAGTGCCGGGGTTGTTTTATGGCCAGGGATAGAGAATCTCTATTTAAATCATATCGAACTTGTTAAGATCAAACCTAAAACTATTCTCGCTATTATTGTCATGATGTCCAATGACGTAAAAAATTATATTGTTGAAATTGATCGGGATATTCAGAAAACGGAACTTGTAAAAATAGCGAATTACATCAATGATAACTATAGGCAATCAGCATTATCCTATGTTTTGCGGGGGTTGAAAAATACTGTTCAAAATATAAATTCTTATGGTTATGAACACGATATTTCTCAGTTTGCCAAGGACGCGCTTTTCGTATTAGATTCAGTTGTCGATGAATCTGATGAAAATGAGTTGTATTGGGAAGGGTTGAATTATTTTATGGAGCACGCGAGTTCCGAAAACATTAGTGTCACCAGAAATTTGTATCACATGTTTTCGGGACAAAGCAGTATGGCGCGGTTTATGCGCGGGGAGCTTCCCTTTGGCGGAATGAAGGTTTACATCGGCGCGGAAAATGAAGATAAAATGCTGGATAACTGCAGTGTTATAACGTGCGGGTACGATCTCGGCGGTAAGACTATCGGCAGGATAGGAGTGATAGGGCCCAGAAGAATGGATTATAGTCACGCGATGCGAGTTGTAAGTTGTCTCGCGGAGCTGATAAGTTCAAAACTTGAAGCGATCAATTATTAGAGGAGAAAAGATGGAGAATAAGGATAGAGCCCAAAAAAAGAAAGTTATGGTTAAACTTTCGGATGATGAGCTGAAAGGATTGACTCAGAAGGCGGCTGAGAGAGATGAATATCACAATAAGTGGCTCAATGTGCACGCGGAATATGAAAATACGCGCCGCAGAATGGAAAAAGAAAAATTTGATTATAGAAAATTCGCTAACGAAGACATAATTGCTCAGCTTTTTCCGATTGTTGATAATTTTGATATGGCGCTTTTAGCGATGGATACCGCGAAAGACAAAGAGGCGATCATGGACGGGATCAAGCTTGTTCAAAAAGAATTTCATAAAGTGCTGGAAGAGCGCGGGGTGGAAAAGATTGAGACCAAAGGAAAAGAATTTGATCCGAATTTTCACGAAGCGGTGTGCGCGGAACCTACGACGGAATATCCTGACGGCATGATACTTGAAGAAATTAGAACGGGGTATACTCTGAATGGGCGTCTTTTGCGTCCCGCGCAGGTGAAGGTGGCGAAGAATGTTGAGGAAGACGCGGAAGGGGTGAAAGAGGAAGATGTGGAAGAAGAGTTGAAAGAGATGGAAGATTTGAAAGAGGATGAGGAATAAAGAATATAAAGGGAGGTAAAAAAAATGGGTAAGATTATTGGGATTGATTTGGGGACAACTAATTCTTGTGTGGCGGTAATGGAAGGGAAGGAACCGAAAGTTATACAAAACGCGGAAGGGACAAGAACTACTCCAAGCGTGGTTGCTTTCACTAAAACCGGAGAGAAACTTGTCGGTCAGCCGGCTAAACGCCAGGCGGTTACAAATTCGGACAATACGATATTCAGTATTAAGCGTTTTATGGGACGAAAACATTCAGAGGTTACCGAAGAAGAAAAAATCGTTCCGTATAAAGTGGATGAAGATAACTCGGGAAATGTTGTTGTCGTCGCGCATGGCACAAAATATACCCCGCCGCAGGTTTCCGCTATGATCCTGCAGAAAATGAAGCAGACCGCGGAAGATTATTTAGGCGAAAAAGTGACTGAAGCGGTTATAACGGTTCCGGCGTATTTTAACGATTCTGAGCGCCAGGCGACTAAAGACGCGGGAGAAATCGCGGGACTCAAGGTGTTAAGAATAATCAATGAGCCGACTGCCGCAAGCTTGGCCTATGGGCTTGAAAAGAAGAAAAATGAAAAAATCGCCATATTTGATCTCGGCGGCGGAACTTTTGATGTTTCCATTCTTGATGTCGGAGAAGGTGTTTTTGAAGTTAAGGCCACAAACGGTGACACGCATTTGGGTGGAGATAACTTCGACCAAAAAGTGATGAACTGGATCGCGGAAGAATTTAAAAAAGAAAACGGAATCGATCTTCGCAATGACAAGATGGCGCTTCAACGGCTGAAAGAGGCGGCGGAAAAGGCTAAGTGTGAACTCTCTTCCAATTTACAGACGGAAATAAATCTTCCGTTCATTACAGCCGATTCTTCCGGGCCGAAACATTTGACCATGTCGTTAACCCGGGCAAAACTTGAGCAGTTGGTGGATTCGCTTGTCGAGAAAACCAAAGCCCCATGCTATAGCGCGCTCAAAGACGCCGGATATTCCGCGAATGATATAGACGAAATTATACTTGTCGGAGGGATGACACGGATGCCTAAAGTGCAGGAGATCGTTAAAGAAGTATTCGGTAAAGAACCTCATAAAGGGGTTAATCCTGACGAAGTTGTCGCGATAGGCGCCGCGATACAGGGAGGCGTTTTGAGCGGTGACGAAGGGCTTTCGGATGTTGTTCTTCTTGACGTTACGCCTTTATCTTTAGGGATAGAGACTCTTGGCAGTGTTATGACAAAACTTATCGAAAAGAACACTACGATACCGACGAAGAAGAGCCAGGTGTTTTCAACGGCGGCGGATAATCAGACCGCGGTTTCGATACATGTTTTACAGGGGGAAAGGGAAATGGCTTCCGGTAATCGGACGCTTGGAAAGTTTGATCTTATCGGGATTCCTCCGTCACCGAGGGGTATTCCTCAGATCGAAGTGACTTTTGATATAGACGCCAACGGTATTGTGCATGTTTCGGCAAAAGATAAAGCAACAGGAAAAGTGCAATCGATCCGTATAGAATCTTCAAGCGGATTGTCAAAAGAGGAAATAGAGCGTATGAAACAGGAGGCGAAGGAGCACGAAGCGGAAGATAAAAAAAGAAAAGAAGTTATCGAAGCTCGCAATATGCTGGACAATTTAATATATGCTACGGAGAAAGCGGTTAGTGATTATGGTGATAAGGTTTCACCTGAGGAAAAAAAGAAAATCTCCGAAGCGGTGGAAAAAGCAAAGAAATCGCTTTCTTCCGAAAATATGGACGAAATCAAAAAAGCAATGGAAGAACTTCAAAAGGTAAGTCATAAATTATCGGAAGAAGTTTATAAAGCCGCGCAGGCAAAGGCTTCCGCTGACGCCGCCCCCGGCGGTGCCGAGCAGGCTCCGGGCACAGGCGGAGAAGAAAAAAAGAAGGAAGAGGACGTGGTTGACGCCGATTATAAAGTCGACGACGATAAAGAAAAGAAATAGGTTCAGGGGTCAAGTTTCAGGCTACAAGTTTCAGGTTTCCCGCCGAAGGCGGGTCCGCCTTCGGCGGAAACCCTGCAACCTGAACCCTGCAACCTGAACCTTGTAACCTGTAACCTGTAACCTGAACCCTGAACATTATGAGCAAAGACTATTACGAATTATTGGGTGTTTCTCGAAGCGCCTCGGCGGATGAAATGAAAAAGGCTTATCGGAAACTCGCCGTAAAATATCATCCGGATAAAAATCCCGGAAACAAAGAAGCTGAAGAGAAATTTAAAGAAATTTCTCACGCGTATGAAGCGCTCAGCGATCCTGTCAAGAGAAGTCAGTATGATCAGTTTGGAGAGTCCGCTTTCCAATATGGCGCCGCGGGCGGAGGGTTTCATGACCCTTCGGATATATTCAGGGAGGTTTTCGGCGGAGCTTTCGGCAGTATTTTCGAAGGTATTTTCGGATTCGGGGAAGGCTCTTCGAGTCATGGTCAGAGAAGAGGCAGGGATCTGGAATATAGGATCAAGATAGATTTTTTTGAAGCGGTCAATGGCGCGGATAAGCAGATAAAAGTGAGAAAGTATGACACTTGCGTTCATTGTGGCGGCGTTGGGGCTAAACCGGGAACAGGGAAAGTAACCTGCGGAGTATGCGGAGGAAGCGGACAAGTTAGGCAGTCTGCCGGATTTTTTAGCATCGCTCGAACATGTTCCGCCTGCGGAGGTATGGGGGAGACGATCAAAGAACCTTGTCCCGAATGCGGCGGTACCGGAAGAAAAGAAGTTACGAAAAAAATTACCGCGACTATTCCGAAAGGAGTCGATTCGGGGGTTAGACTGCGCCTTTCCGGTGAGGGAGAATCGGGATTAAACGGAGCCGGCCCGGGTGACTTGTATATTTCAATTTCAGTTAAGGAGCACAAGTTTTTTTCAAGACGCGGTTATGACGTCGCGTGTGAAATACCTGTCTCTTTTGCCCAGCTTACTTTAGGTGATGAGATTAACGTGCCCGGACTTTACGGAGATGTCGCGCTCGAAATACCCGCCGGTACGCAAAGCGGTTATATATTCCGACTTAAGGGCAAGGGAATTCAACGTTTGGACTGGAAGGCGAAAGGGGATCAGCATATTAAGGTTCAGGTGGAAATCCCTAAAAATCTTAACGCGCGTCAAAAAAAAATATTAAAAGAATTTGAAGAAAGTTTAGGCAAAAAACCGGTTCTTGAAGAAAAAGGGTTTGTCGATAAAATGAAAGAGATGTTTTCGTAAGGGCACGCCGTGCCTATACGAGGTTTGTGACGAAGTTGAATGGAGGTAACAAGAATGCCGACGTATGAATATGAATGCGGGGATTGTAAAAATCAGTTTGATGAGATGCAGAATATTACCGACAGCACTCTTAAAAATTGTCCGAAGTGCGGCGGCGTAGCGCGAAGATTGATCAGTGCCGGCGCGGGTATAATTTTTAAGGGCAAAGGTTTTTATCAGACCGATTATAAAAAACAGCCCGAAAAAAAAGAAAACAAGCCCGCTCCCTGCGGAAAAAGTGAAAAGTGCGCGTGCTGTGAATAACACATTTAAAGACGCGGGACTTCGCGATAGAAAATTTATGTGGATACCGGTTTTTATCTGGATGGGTATAATTTTTCTATTCGCGGTTCTGCCTTGCAAAAACGTACCGCTTGCTAAAGTCAGCCATTTTGATTCGGTCGTTCATTTCGCGGAATATGTTATTCTCTCGGGATTAGTATTGCGGAGTTTTTCACTCGCGGGGAAGGTTTTTAACGCAAAAATAGTTTTATTTACATTGATATTGGCAGGAGGATATGGTATTTTATTGGAATTGGTTCAATGTTTTGTTCCTGAGAGGTGCGCGAGTGTGAGTGATATTATTTTCAATTTTGCCGGAGTCATATTCGGAATAACAGTAGGGAAATTTGTATTATGGCGGAGATAAAACCTTTTCGAGGATTGATTTATGAGCCGGAAAAGATCGGCGGGGATTATTCAAAAGTGGTTGCTCCGCCGTATGACGTGATCCCGAGAAAAATGCGGGATGAATTATATCTGAAGAGCGAATACAATATCATACGGCTCATTCTTGGAAAGTCTGTTGAAGGAGATAGTGCCGCGGCCAATAAGTACACACGGGCGAAAGATAGTTTGGAAAATTGGGTGAGGAAAGGTGTGCTGGCGCGGGATGATAAGGAAGCACTTTATATCTATTCTCAAGAATACTCAGCCGGGGGAAAGACATGTTTGAGAATTGGATTTATGGCTCTTATGAAAATCGGGGAATCGGGGCAAGACGAGGTGCTGCCTCATGAATATACGCTGGCTAAACCTAAAGCGGATCGGATGAATTTGATCAAAGAGGTTCAAAGTAATTTAAGCCCGATATTCAGTCTATATGACGGCGAGGGAAGTATAACCGGAATACTAAAAAAGGAAATGGACGCGGCGCCTCCCATAATTGATATCAAGCTTGACGGTGAACATCATAAGTTTTGGCGTCTCGCCCGCGCGGAAGTCATTAGCGCGATTTGCTCCGGGATGAGAGATAAAAAAGCGTTTATCGCAGATGGACATCATAGGTATGAAGTGGCAAAAAATTATAGAGACGTACTCAGAACTTCTCCGGAGTATGACGGACGCGCGGATTATGTGATGATGTATTTCACGGATCTATCAGTTCGGGAAGGACTGACGGTTTTTGCTACACATCGTATCATAAAAGCGATGCCGCGCGTGGAGAAAAGTGAAATTATTTCAAAGTTGAACGAGTATTTTGAAATTTTCGAATGCCGGGATCTTACGGAAATGGCAGGTAAGCTTGAAGATGATTTTTCTGAAGAGCACGCGTTTGGTTTTTTTGACGGAGAAAAATATTTGTTTATGAGATCAAAAGATAAAGAGAAACTTTTGGCTCTCATGCTTGAAGACAAATCCCTCCAGTGGAAAGATCTGGACGTAAGCGTTTTACATTCGGCTATTTTGGGCAAGATTTTGTCGGTTAAAACCGAGGAAGGCAACATTACTTACGTGAAGACGGCGGAAGACGCCGAAACCGGCGTAAAAGACGGAAGTCACGCGGCGGCGTTTTTTCTCAGGTCAACCCGCCTTGAACAGCTTAAGTCCGTGGCGGAACTCGGGGAGATGATGCCCCAGAAATCTACATATTTTTATCCTAAACTTCTCACTGGGCTTGTGATAAATCAGATAGTAGTGCTTCAACCCTTGTTTTCGGGGTAAAGTCAAAGAGATTCCCGCCTGCGCGGGAATGACAACAAGGGGCGCGGGAATGACAACAAGGGGCGCGGGAATGACTAACAAGGGGCGCGGGAATGACACCCCCCCCTATTGTCATCCGCGCAAAGCTTGTCCCCACATGTTTT
>CAYPYT010000050.1:0-8476 GCA_964415105.1 uncultured Planctomycetia bacterium
AAAACATAACCTCAAAAATATTGCCATCCCGACCGCCTAATTTGCCATCCCGGCCTCTTCTCCTTTTGGGTAATTATTTTTTGTAATTGGTATTACCTTCTTATTCCCGTTCTCAATCCATTAGGGCGGACCCATGTGTCCGCCCTTTTCACTACGTACCTCGCTTGATTCGCATAGTTTGGGTGAAGGATATAGGTGTTTAACGTACGCGATGAGCGCGGATTTTATCCCGCTTTTTTTTATTCTTTTGTACTTGACAGAAGGCAATTTTATAGTAAACTACATGCGCGTAAACAAATTAATAGCGACGATTCTCTATTTGTTCAAAAAAAAGGAGGAAGGTTAATGAGAAAATTTTATTGTGTGGTAATGTTATTCGCGGTTTTATTAATGACTTGGTTTTCTCCGATTGCCGTTTCGGAGGAGCAGGATAGTCTTAGCAATTACGCGGATGGTACCGTTGTGAGTGTTAATCCTGGGACAATTACTATCAGTGAATACAATTTCGATCTTGATCTGACAAAGGATATGGTGTATGAGATAGCATCGGATGTGGAATTTGAGAATGCCGATTCACTGGAAGATATTAAGGAAGGTTGTGAAGTATCTATTGAATACGTTGCTAAAGACGGAAAAAATCAGATAATGTCGATATATTTGTACGAAGAAGAAGATGTGTAAAGCCATTAAAAAAATAAACCAAACAGATCTAAGGAGAGGAAATGTCCAAAGCAAATATGGTGAAATGTCCGAATTGTTCGGAGTCTATAGTGATCGAAGGCGAAGTTGAGATTGGGGATGTGATTTATTGCTCAAGCTGTGAAACGGAATTGGAAATAACGGGAGAGAATCCGGTTAAAGTACGTGAATTTGGAGAGGTCGAAGGAAAAGCGGATCTGTCAGAATTTCGTGATTTTTATAGTGATGATGAACATGAGAGTTGGGAATGATAATATCTACTTTTTTACAAGAAAGTGAAAAATGCCGAAATGTACTAAAAAGAGCGCGAAAGAAGGATGTAGAAAAGGATCTCTTGAAAAAGTGAAAAAAAGAAGTAGTTATTAGTAGGTTTGAGATAAACATAAAAACCGTGAGAACTCACAATATGTTCTATGTGAGTTCTCGCGGTTTTGTATTTTTAAGGCACATCGTGTAACCTTGTTCGGAGGTCATTATTATATCGTATGGTCTTTTGTTTATTGACCGTTTAGAACAGATAATGAGCGGAGTCGAAATATTTATT
The DNA here is from genome assembly GCA_964415105.1 of uncultured Planctomycetia bacterium. Classification (GTDB taxonomy): domain Bacteria; phylum Omnitrophota; class Gorgyraeia; order Tantalellales; family Tantalellaceae; genus BS750m-G21. Next base: position 1,244 of record CAYPYT010000050.1, read on the forward strand.
TTTTACGGTCACACCGGTTAAGCGCCCCGCCATTGCTTAGCCTGCCTGAATATGTTAAAATACCGCTTATTATGAAAGGGACTGTTAAACCCCGCAGGGGTCCATTTTATACGTATATTGTCCGGTGCCGAGATGAGACTTATTATACGGGGTATACTAATGATTTGGAGAGGCGTGTAGGGGAGCATAATGGGAAGGTGCGAGGGGCCCGGTATACGCGGGGAAAAGGGCCGGTTCGGGTGGTTTGGTATAAAGAATATAAGTTTTTGAAAAAAGCTATGCAGAAAGAAATAGAAATAAAAAGATTGCGGCGGAATCAAAAGGAAGAGTTGATATATGGGAAAAGAAGGTAAAGATATGAGCGAGAAGAGCCGCACCAAATTCCGGGCGGAAAGAAAAATCTCTCACGGTGAAGCTGTTCGACATTTAACAGATCAAATACGGACAATAGCAAAACGAGCAGTAACCGAATATAAGCTTGATTTTGACGACATTATTAAATCTGAATGCGGAGATATAAAAAGAATAGAACATATGCTGGATGGCATGCTCGATTTTTGTTTTGATAAGAACATGATAGGGGTGTTTAAAAAGCTTTGCAGATATTATTATGATATTGACCAATCAGCCGCGGTGGCTTATGTTTGTGCGTATCGTGATATGTGGGATCCGGAAGAAGAAAGGCCATGGGCGGATAAGGACATAGATAAGGAGGAATAAATTATGGGAACGACAACATTTTTTCTTAGACTTAATGATTTAGGTAAACCATTAAACGAAATGGGCAAGAAAGAATTAGAGAAACTTGATAATCTTTCTCCGTACGATGAAACTCCATATTTTAATGGTTGGAGTGTTCCCTTAGAGCTTCATAATGGCAATGTGTATGCCTTGGTATTTTGGAAAGGCAGGTTAATGAAAATCGAAGAAGCTCCTAAAGTTCTCAACAAAAAATATTATGATAGATACCGCGGCAAGGAACTCAAAAAGTATGAATGGACGATACTGAAAAAATATTTGTTAGCGCAAATAGAGCATCTTGATAAGGAATTTAAGAAGGTTCAGCGGAAAAATAAGAGAAAGACTAAAGGGGATACAAACGGGACATAGGGGATTATGAAAAAAAGCATTAACGTTATGGACGGCCTATCGTTTGATAAAGAGGTGTCCCTATTAAAAAAATAGCCTGAGAAAAGGATGGAGGATGTATGAAAGACATATTAATCAAAGTTGACGAGGCTCAAGCGGGAATAAACAAAATGCGACCATTCGGCAATGAGATGAACCGGCAAATAAAAGAGTATTTTCGTATTGGGCTTACGTATTCCAGTAACGCGCTTGAGGGAAACTCTCTTACGATATCAGAGACAAAAGTCGTCATTGAGGATGGTCTTACCATCGCCGGAAAACCACTAAAAGATCACTATGAGGCCGCCGGACACAGTGACGCGTTTGATCATATGTATGCTCTTGCTACAGGGAAAACAATAACGGAAGACGATGTTAAAAAATTACATTCTCTTTTTTATCATCGCATAAATGAAAAGGACGCCGGGGCATATAGAACTGTTCAAGCTATTATTACCGGATCTCAGTATTCTTTGCCTACACCGGACGCGTTGCTTGGCATGATGACAAAATTTATTAGGAATGTACCCGATTTAAAAAAGAAAAGTCATCCTGTAATTTATGCCGCGAAACTTCATAAAGAATTTGTGTTCATTCATCCGTTTGTTGATGGCAACGGACGTGTAGCGAGACTTTTAATGAATTTGGCGCTTATGCAGACAGGATACATTATCGCGATCATACCACCGCTTAAACGGGCGGAATACATTAGCGCTCTTGAAGAAGCGCATAAAGACGATACTGTTTTTATTGAACTGATTGCATCATGTATTCATGAAACACAAAAAGATTTATTGCGGATGGCTAATGGGAGTAAGTAGAAGCTTAAATCTACCAACACTTCTTATACCCGTTTTAATCTAAAGTAGGGGTACAGTGCAATGCGCCCCTACGATCGTATTGTTCGCGAAATATATGATTATCCGGAAAAACATCCAGAATTTGGCAATGAAAGACGCGCAGACACTCGGGTAAGATATTTTCGCAACTTATTACAGATGCAGATAGTTAGTGTATAGACTTCTGCCACATCATCGTGAATGTTGGTAAAAGACTAAAGATTAAAACTTACGGCATTGGCGCAAGAAAGGAGTTGTCAAATAATGAACTCATTTAAAAATGATAACATAAAACTTCCTTTAGGTTCGGTCTGGCTTATGAACTCTGTCAGCGAATATAAAGGCAAACAGGATCTTTACACGAAACAGTCGCCGCAGGTATTAAAGACGCTTCTTGAAACAGCGCTTATTGAAAGTGCTGAGTCCTCAAACCGTATTGAAGGAGTAACGGTTGACCATAATCGTTTAAAACCGCTCGTTATCGGACACAGTAAACCTCGAGACCGGTCTGAAGAAGAAGTCGCGGGATATCGTAAAGCTTTATATCTAATACATAAAAAACACAAAAGCCTTAAGATCACTCCGGAAACGATTAAGGTATTGCATCGTTTATGCCGTGGAGAGTTGTGGGATTCGGGCAAATGGAAAGAAAAAGATAATGATATAATTCGCAAGCATGCTGATGGTCGTGTAGAAGTTATTTTTAAACCGGTAAGCGCGGCTAAGACTCCGGACATGATGAAACAGTTATGCTTATCGTATGAGCATAGCATTTCTCAGCGTAAATATCCTGAGCTTTACGCTGTTGCCTGCCTTGTGCTTGATTTTTTGAGCATTCACCCTTTTAGGGATGGAAACGGTAGGGTAGGAAGGCTTTTAACGCTTCTCGCGCTTTATCAGCATGGTTTTACTGTCGGAAAATATATAAGTCTTGAGCGTGTTATCGAGCAGACAAAAGAAACTTATTACGAAACACTCAATAAGAGCTCAGAGAAATGGCACGATGCCAAACATGATGTTATGCCGTGGTTTAACTATTTTCTTGGAATGGTGTTGGGTTCTTACAAAGAGTTTGAAGAAAGAGCGGCTAATATTAAACCGGCAAGAGGCGTTAAAACTGATATTGTGAAAAAGGCGATTGATAAGCAGATTGGGGAATTTAGTTTGAATGACATTGAACGAGAGTGCCCAAACGCAAGCCGGGATATGATCAAGATTATATTCAGAGATTTAAAGAAAGAAAAAAAGATAAAATGCCTTGGAAAAGGTAAACACGCCAAATGGAAAAAAGTTTAATAGGGTAATAACTTTTCTAATGGGGTAATAAATGGGGTAATAACATAATGAACTACTGGTGGACATCGGATTATCACTTTTCGCATGCCAATATCATCCGGTATTGCAACAGGCCGTTTGAGACGGTGGAGAAAATGAACGAAGTGATTATGAACTATTTAATTAAAAAGGAGGAGTGACTTATGGCAAAGCAAATATTTCGATTGAAGGTTTTCTTGGCGATATTTTGCCTCAAATATGGAGAAAAATAGAAGTTGAGAGTGATATTACCTTTCATCAGTTTCATCTTATTATCCAGAAAGCAATGGGGTGGACAAATTCTCATCTGCACGAATTCAGCGCGGATAATTTAAGGATAGGCGATACAGGTGAAGACGTTTGTGAACTTGGAGATCCGCCGGATTGGGAAGAAAGAGACAAGAAATTAAGTGATTATTTTTCAAAGGACAATACGAAGGTAGACTATATATATGACTTTGGGGATAACTGGGAACATGTAATTATGCTGGAAGCGATAGAGAGTAAGAAAAAAGGGATAAAATATCCAAGATGTATTGACGGTGCTCGCGCGCGTCCACCTGAAAATTGTGGATCAACCCCGGGATATTATCGATTACTCAAAATACTCGCCGATCCTAAGCACGAAGAACATGAGGAAATGAAAGAGTGGGCGGGAGATTTTGAGCCGGAACATTTTGATAAAGAAGAAGCCACAGTCGGGATGCGCGATTCTGTAGATTTATCGGATATGCTTTAAATCAGAGTAGGCGAAAGTGGGAATCAATTTGTCCAAGCAATAAGTATTATACCAATTTCATTATTCAGGATGGAATTAAATAGGAATTAAATGGGTGGTACATGGTACACCGGCTATCCGTCGATATTGGTATGTTTTCAAACCGTCGTTCACAATAAATGTCTTGTCACAAAAAATAGGTACTTTTTGTGACAACCTATATACCTTTCTTGGCTAAAAATTCCACTTGACAATATATCCCTAATGCTATACACTTATTCGTAAGTGTAAACAAATAAGGAGTATAAACATGGGCTCAAAAGAAGCTGAACTTATTCAATTTCTTAAGCAAAAAGGGGGAATGGCTAGTTTCTCCGAACTCGATAAGGCGGGATTCAATAAGGCCCTTATTAAAGTTAGCCTCAAGAATGAAAATATTACAAGACTGGATAGAGGGCTTTATAGTCTTTCGGAAGGTATGTCTTTTTCTAACCCCGACCTCATAGCTATTTCAATTAAAATTCCAAAAGGAATAGTATGCCTTATTTCTGCGCTTACCTTTCATGAGGCAACAAATGAGATACCAAAATATGTTGATGTCGCGATACCACGCGGTTCGCACGAAATTCGGGTTAAATATCCTCCTGTAAGATTTTACCGGGTTGCTTTCGAGGCTTGGAAAGCGGGTGTAGAAACACACGAGATAGAGGGGCATAAGATTAAAATTTACTGCCTGGCAAAAACAGTAGCTGATTGTTTCAAGTTTCGTAGCCGGATCGGGATTAATGTGGCAAGAGAAGCTCTTAAAATTGCTGTTACTGAAAAGCGCGTTAAGCCCAAAGATATTATGGAGTATGCGAAGGTTTGCCGAGTGGATAAAATCATTAAACCAATACTGGAAACTATGATATGAAAAAAGAAGTAAAAAATATAGAAGCTTCGGTTAAGGCTCAACTTCAAAATAAAGCGAAAGAAACAAACCGTCCTTTTGCGGAAATATTGCTGTATTATGGCATGGAAAGATTTCTGTACCGCTTCAGCAAATCAAAATATGCTGATAAATTTGTCTTAAAAGGCGCGCTTTTATTCGCGGTATGGCAAATACCGGAAAGACGGACCACACTTGATATTGATTTCTTGGGTCGTTTCGACAATCAAGTAGCAGTTATCGAAACGGTGATAAAAGATGTGTGCAATATTGTTGTAGCTCCTGATGGGCTTATGTTTGATTCGTCAGTTGTTCAAGGCCGAAAGATTAAAGAAGATGCTGACTATGAAGGTGTGCGAGTGAAATTTACCGGGTTCTTAGAACGCGCGCGCATTCCAATGCAGATCGATGTTGGCTTTGGAGACATTGTTCATCCAAAGATTAGGGTTGTTGATTATCCGGTTATTCTTGATTTTCCTAAACCTCATTTGAAGGGGTATCCTCAAGAGAGCGTGATAAGTGAAAAATTTGAAGCCATGATTAAACTTGGGCTTTTGAATAGCAGAATGAAAGATTTTTATGATATCTGGCTTATGATGAGACAATTTGAATTTGAGGGGGCAAATCTTGTCGAGGCAATAAAGAAAACATTTAAACATCGAAAAACAGATGTCCCTCAAAATAAGCCTTTGTTTGCTGACGAAATTTATGACAAGAAATCAGATAGACAAGCGCTCTGGAGCGCGTTTTTGAAAAAAGGAGATATCCAGCATGTTCCGGATACGTTATCGGTTACAGCTAAAGAGATAGAAACTTTTCTTGTTGAGCCGATTGTAGCGATTAGCGAAAAAGTTAAACTTGATAAGACATGGAAATCGCCGAGAGGGTGGCAATGAAAACCTATGCCGTCGGTGATATCCACGGCGCTTATAAGGCGATGATGCAGTGCTTTGAGCGCTCAAAGTTTGATTATAAGAAAGACCGCCTGATCGTGATGGGCGATGTTTGCGACGGATATCCGGAAGTTAAGCAGTGCATTGATGAGCTTGTGAAGATAAAATATTGCGATCTGGTCATTGGCAATCATGACATGTGGGCGCTTGATTGGGCGCTCAAAGGCGATACGCCAAAGATATGGACAAGCCAGGGCGGCAATAGGACAATTGCGTCATATTACAACGGACCCATGCCACAGGCACATATTGATTTTTTGAAGAGCGGGGAACTTTGGCTTGAACACGACAATCAGATATTTGTGCATGGAGGATTCAATCCCGATGTATCGCTTAAAAGTCATAACGCGCAGACTTTAGTCTGGGACAGAACACTCCTTGATTTAGCATGGAAGAAACACATAGCCGGTCGCGAATGCCAATTAGGCAAGTACAAGGACATTTTCGTTGGACACACGACAACGGAGCTTTACAATACGCTACAGCCGATTCATGTGTGTAATATATGGAATCTTGATACAGGAGCTGGTTGGTCGGGCAAACTTACTATAATGGATGTTGATTCAAAAGAATACCGGCAATCGGATTTATCCAAGGATTTATACGGCGGACTGCCGAATCAGTTGTAAAAGTAAGGAGTTATTTATTATGCCAACAATAAAATGTACAGATAAACAGGCTTTTTTAATTGAATTGTGTCTGGATACTATGTGCAGAGCTTCTGTGGGGCAACTTACACATATTATTGAGGCTATTGAACAGATTAGAGGAAAGTTGTTTGAAGCCGAATGCCCGGATGGAGAGGCGCGGAGTTATTGCGCGCTTGGAAACTATATCGAAGAAATGATAAAACCAATCCTTTTTCCGGATTTATCACCTAATGCGAGTTATGGAGTCGGGCGTAAAGAAATTGGAAAGGCGCAAGTATTATATGAGATGTCAAAGGTTCTGCAAAATTACAGGGCTGAAAAAGAAAAACATCATGAGTACGCGGTTTCTTGGCATAAGCCCTTGCACTACAGCAAAGAACCGTTAATTGAGGTTATGAGTTCAGAGAAAAAGGCTAAACCGGTTAAAAATTCTCAATCCACAACATTTGACAATAGCTCGAAAATACGCCTCTAACCCCCTCTTGAGGAGTTTTTTTGACATTTATCAGTTTTGGTGATAATCTTATCACCAGTAGTGATATGTGCAGACTTTTGGATGGCCGATGGCCGGGTTATAGTAAGTCGATGATGTCGCTCGCCGCGGCGCTGGTGGAGTAACTCCGAACGCACCGTCATCCTGCCTGTCCCGAGCGTAGTCGAGGGGAGCCCGAAGGGCGAAGGATCTCAAAACGCAGTGTCATTC
>CAYPYT010000051.1:0-8412 GCA_964415105.1 uncultured Planctomycetia bacterium
GTCAAGCCCGGGATCTCTTCTCCTTTTGGGTAATTATTTTTTGTAATTGGTATAAAAAGCAACTTTAATTCAACAAACAATTATCCTCTCCCAGACTTATGGATAATGGATAGACAATGGGGTGGCGGGATTAACCCGAAGATCGGTCTTTAGCTAAAAAAAGAGAAACAGTTTTTAGAACTGTTTCTCTTTTTTTAGACTAACAATTTCTTTTTTCAGGCTGTCTACTTCTTGTTTAAGCCTCTGAATATTATCTCTGAGTTCTTCCATATTGTTGATTAGAGAATAATATTCATACCATTCAAGTGCCATAAAACCTTCCTCTTCAAAAAAAGGACACTAACAGGAAAAAAGGCTCTTGGTCGAAAAATTCGGCTCACTCGTAAGATTAACACCAAGATTTCTTAAGCCCGCTTCATCTCCGGAAGTAGGCATATGCGTTATATGAACCTCAGTACCCCTGAGTTCTTTCAGCCTTTCCATCGCAACCTGCGAGGTGGGATTAGCGGCCGCGCTTATACTTAACGCTGTCAAAGCTTCTTCCAAGTCTAAGCTTAGGGTTTTGGTATTTAAAATGTTCTTTTTCAAATTAGCGATCGATTCTATCGTTTGAGGCGATAAAAGATGGATATTATCCGGAATATCCGCTAATTTTTTTATCGCGTTTAAGATCAGGCTTGAAGAAGCGTGCATAAGATTTGAATTTTTCCCGGTAATAACGGAACCATCCTTTAATTCGATCGCCGCGCCGCAAAAAATGCCTTCATTCCCTTTACCTTTTTCTTTTGCTTCCTCTCGGGCTTTCCTTGCCGGTTCAACCACTTTTCTATCAATGTCTTTGATCTTAAGATCTTCCATCAAAAGTTCTATCCGTTCAACTGTCTCTTTGCCTGTGAACCCCATCATATGTTCACACGAAGCTCTGAAATATCTTCTAATTACTTCCTGCCGTGAAGCCTCTTTCACAACGCTGTCATCAATAATACCAAAACCGGCTCTATTAACTCCCATATCTGTCGGAGATTTATAGATAGACTCGGCACCGGTTATTTTTTCAAGTATTCTTTTTAAAACCGGAAAAACTTCCATATCACGATTATAATTTACGGCTGTTTTGTTATACGCTTCCAAATGAAAAGAGTCTATGAGATTATAATCCCGAAGGTCGGCTGTAGCCGCTTCATAAGCAATATTTACGGGATGCTTTAACGGAATGCTCCAAATCGGAAAAGTTTCAAACTTGGAATAACCTGATTTTCTGCCTCGTTTATTCTCATGATATAACTGTGACAAGCAAGTAGCGAGTTTTCCGCTTCCCGGACCCGGTCCTGTTACTATGACCAAAGGTTTTTTCGTTTTGATGTAAGCATTCGCGCCATACCCCTCATCGCTCACGATAACATCTATATCGGTAGGATATCCTTTGGTGTAAGAATGAGTATACACTTTCAGACCTCTAAGTTCCAACTTGTTTTTAAATATCTTCGCGGCAGGCTGATCATCAAATCGCGTAATGACAACCGCGGACACTTCTATCTCCCAATCTCTCAAATCATCTATCAGTTTCATCGCGTCAACATCGTACGTAATGCCGAAATCAGCCCTTACTTTTCTTCGTTCTATGTCGCCGGCATATATGCAAAGTACAATATCCGCTTTATCCTTAAGTTTTTGAAGAAGCCGCATCTTAACATTGGGATCAAAACCCGGCAAAACACGTGAAGCATGATAATCAAAAATAATCTTTCCGCCAAACTCAAGATACAGCTTATCTTTAAATGTATTTACCCGTTCCAATATCGCGTCAGTTTGTTCTCTAAGGTATTTTTCGTTATCAAACCCTTTCTTTCCCATCATCTTCCCTCCCTTACGAGTGAATGTGAATGTCGTTTATGAAAAAGTAAAAAAACCGTTACCCCCTCCACACCATTGTAAGGGCACGGCATGCCGTGCCACTACGAAGAACCAAAAGCAACGCGGGCACATGCAATGTGCCCCTACCGGTTGGCGGCGGACGATTCACTTTATTTAATAACAATCTTGTCCCCGCAAACTTTAAGCAAAAAAAACTTTACGGGCGGACACATGGGTCCGCCCCTACGAATGACCATTCACTCCGCCACCAACCTCGTAGGTTGGTAGTGCTCTTTACTACCATCCTACGAGGTTGGTGGCGGACGATTCACCGGTCACCCAATCTCTTTATGATAGTCTTGAAGTGATTTTGCTGAAACTTTTTCCGATTTCACGGTTTTAATACCCTCCACGCTAGCCCAAGCCGCCGCCATGGAAGTTATGTATGGAATTTTATATTGAATTGCCATTAAGCGAATATAACTATCGTCATATTTACTGCTTCTGCCTATCGGCGTGTTTATTATCAGCTGAATATCTTGATTTTTGATAACATCGGAAAGATTTGGTCTGCCTTCATGCAGTTTTTTTAAAACATCGTTTTTTATCCCGTTTTCTTCAAGAAACTTTCCGGTTCCTTCCGTCGCGTAAATCCTGAATCCAAGTTCCTTAATTTGTTTCGCGATCGGAAGCAAACTTTTTTTATCTTTGTCTGTAACCGTCAAGAGAACATTTCCTTCCATGGGAAGTTTTACGCCCGCCGCTTCCTGCGCCTTGTAAAACGCTGACCCGAAAGAATCGGCTATACCCATAACTTCACCGGTCGCCCTCATTTCAGGGCCCAAAAGAGGATCAACTTCCGGAAACATATTGAAAGGAAATACCGCTTCTTTTACTCCGACATAAGGGATTTTCGGCACTTTTAATTCAGGGAAATCTTTTAGTTTTTTACCTAACATTAAAAGTGTCGCGATACGCGCGATCGGAAGACCCATAATTTTTGAAACTATCGGAACTGTTCGCGAAGCGCGCGGATTTGCTTCAAGTATGTATACTTTATCCTCGCATATCGCGTATTGAATATTCATAAGTCCTATAACCTTCAGTTCTTTCGCGATCGTCTTCGTATACTTTTCTATCTTGTCCAAATGCTCTTTTCTGATCGTCCTGGAAGGTATCACACATGCCGAATCTCCCGAATGTACTCCCGCCGGTTCAATATGTTCCATAACCGCCGCGACAAACGTATTTTCTCCGTCTGAAACGGCATCAACTTCCGCCTCTACCGCGTTCTCAAGAAACCTATCAATAAGCATGGGATGTTCGGGACTGACACCAATTGCTTCAATCGCGTATTTTCTGAGCATGTCTTCTTCGTATATGATTTCCATGCCTCGGCCTCCCAGCACATAAGAAGGTCTTACCATAAGCGGATAACCTATCTTTTCCGCTATTTTGAGAGCTTCATCCAAGGAACGCGCGATACCGCTTTCCGGCTGAGGGATTTGAAGCTTGATCATTCTTTCTCTGAAGTTTTCCCGGTCTTCCGCCAAATGTATGTTTTCAGGAGAAGTTCCTAAAATATTTACTCCATTATCTTTCAGCTCCCGCGCGATATTGAGCGGGGTTTGTCCTCCGAACTGGACAATAACACCATCCGGTCTTTCTTTTTCATGAATGGCAAGTACATCCTCAACGGTTAAAGGCTCAAAATAAAGTTTATTGGAAGTATCATAATCCGTTGAAACCGTTTCCGGATTACAATTGACCATAATAGATTCATACCCTTCTTCCCGCAAAGTAAAAGCCGCGTGTACACATGTGTAATCAAACTCTATCCCCTGCCCGATCCTATTCGGACCGCCGCCAAGAATCATTATCTTTTTCCCTCCCGGCGTTACCGGAACCAAATCTTTACCAACGTATGTTGAATAGTAATACGCGGTATTTTCCACACCGCTCACCGGAACAGGTTCAAACTTTCCATATTTTCCGATAGCTATCCTTTTTTGCCTTACTTCCGATTCTCGAACATTAAAAATATCCGACAAATATTTATCGGAAAATCCCCATTCTTTCGCTTGAGCCAACTTATCATTAGGCAGGTCATTCCATGAAAAAGAACTTAATTCTTTCTCAAGCTCTACCAGATCTTTCATTTCATTGATAAACCATCTGCCGATATTTGTCAGAGCGTAAATTTCATCTACTGTTACGCCTTTTGCCAGCGCTTCGTAAATCAAAAATATGCGTTCACTTGAGGGAATTGCTATTTTTTCTTTCAATCTGTCGCCTGAGATCTCCTTAAACTTTTTTATGTTGCCTAATCCATACCTTTTGATTTCCAAAGAACGTATAGCTTTTTGAAAAGCTTCTTTAAAAGTTTTTCCTATGCTCATAACTTCGCCCACAGCCCGCATCTGCGTTCCAAGAACATCTTTTGCCTGGGCAAACTTTTCAAACGCCCATCGCGCGAATTTTATAACTACATAATCTCCGCTGGGTTCATATTTTTCAAGCGTACCTTCTTTCCAATAGGGAATTTCATCCATAGTCAGCCCTACCGCCAATTTAGTGGAAATAAGCGCGATAGGAAACCCCGTCGCTTTCGATGCCAGAGCCGAAGACCTTGAAGTTCTCGGATTAATTTCAATTACAACAAGGCGGTCATCCTCAACATTATGAGCGAACTGAACATTGGTCCCGCCCACGACACCGATCGCTTCAACAATTTTATAAGAGATATCCTGCATACGTTTCTGAAGCGGAGCCGGCACCGTAAGCATAGGCGCCGCGCAAAAACTGTCACCTGTATGTATTCCCATCGGGTCAATATTTTCAATAAAACATACCGTTATTTTCTGATTCTTTTCATCCCTTACAACCTCAAGCTCCAATTCTTCCCATCCGAGAACCGATTCTTCAACCAAAACCTGATGTATGGGACTCACCGATAGACCGCGACTTACAATTGTCCTTAACTCTTCAACATTATAAGCTATTCCGCCTCCTGTTCCGCCCATAGTATACGCCGGTCTTAAAACTACCGGATATTTGAGTTTTTCCGCTATTTCCTCGGCTTCTTCTACTGAATGACAAGGCTCGGATAAAGCAACTTCGACACCAAGCTTTTTCATTGTTTCTTTAAAAATTATCCTGTCTTCTCCTCTCTCGATCGCGTCGATCTTTACACCAATAACTTCAACATTGTGCTTTTTTAATATTCCCGCCTTATGGAGAGCTGAGGTAAGATTAAGTCCTGTTTGACCTCCCAAATTTGAAAGAAGCGCGTCAGGTTTTTCAATTTCAATAATTTGTTCCAAACTGTCTACCGTCAAAGGTTCTATATAGGTCTTATCAGCCATTCCCGGATCCGTCATAATTGTAGCCGGATTGGAATTAACCAACACTATTTCGTACCCTTCTTTTTTGAGCGCTTTACAAGCTTGAGTTCCGGAATAGTCAAATTCACAAGCCTGTCCTATGATTATAGGACCGGATCCGATGATCAATACTTTGCAGATATCATTTCGTTTCGGCATACAAAACCCCCTTCAGCATTTACACAAAAAAAAACGCTCCCCCGATGAAAAGGCAAGAACGTCTTTGTTCATTCCCAATATTTCTACCACTAACACTCCTGTCCATTATCTACATTTTTCTCCGCTCGTCAAGGAAGAAAAAAAATTCGTAGGGGCGGACCCATGTGTCCGCCCTTTACACCTCATCTGCCCGAAACCTTACGTTTTCAAATATTTATCGATCGCTCTGGCAGACTGTTTTCCCGCGCCCATCGCGGCTATAACAGTGGCGGAACCGGTAACAATGTCCCCGCCTGAAAATATGTCTTCGATACTGGTCCGACCGTCTCCGTCAGCAACAATGTTTCCTTTCGGGCTGAGGTCTAATCCTTTAATAGTATCAAGAAGCAAAGGATTTGACCCGTTCCCTACGGCTACAACTATCGTATCTGCCTCCATCTCAAAATCTGAAGCTTCTATCGAAACAGGACGGCGTCTTCCGCTCTCATCCGGCTCGCCGAGCCTATTTTTAAGACACAGCATTTTTTCAACTTGTCCCTCGCGGGTACCAATTATTTTTATCGGGCTCGTTAAAAGATGAAACTCTATCCCTTCTTCTTTCGCGTGATGTATTTCGTCTATCCGCGCGGGCATTTCGGCTTCCGTACGCCGGTAAACGATACATACTTTTTCGGCTCCCAGTCTAAGCGCGCACCTGGCTGAATCCATCGCGACATTCCCGGCTCCGATTACAACAACTTTTTTGCCCGTATTGATCGGCGTATCATATTCCGGAAATTTATACGCCTTCATAAGGTTTACGCGCGTTAAAAACTCATTCGCGGAATATACTCCATTAAGATTCTCTCCTTCTATCCCAAGAAAATAGGGAAGCCCCGCGCCGGTAGCAATAAAAAAAGCTTTAAAACCATCGTTTCTTAAATCTTCAATTGTTTTGATCTTGCCGATAACATAATTCAGTTTTATCTCGATTCCCAGCGCGCGTATCGCGTCAATTTCTTTTCGCACGATTTCTTTCGGCAGCCGAAATTCCGGAATACCATAGATCAACACCCCGCCGGGTTTATGAAGCGCTTCAAAAATCGTAACGACGTGCCCCATTTTCGCAAGATCCGCGGCCGCCGTCAAGCCCGCCGGACCGGCTCCAATAACCGCGACTTTTTTTCCGGTTATTTTCTCGTCAACTTTAGACTTGCCCTTCGAAACACTGTTCCGATATTCGAGATCAGCGGTAAACCGCTCGAGACTTCCTATATTTATGGGATTACCCGTTTTAGATAGAACACACGTTTTTTCACATTGATCTTCCTGCGGACAAACTCTCCCGCAAACAGCCGGCAAATTATTAGTTTTTTTAATGACGTCAATCGCGTCCTTAAACCGTTTTTCTTTGATCGCGTTGATAAACACCGGTATATCGATTTCCGCGGGACACCCTTTCACGCACGGAGCGGATTTACAGCCAAGACACCTGGAAGCCTCACGAACGGCCTCTTCTTCACTATACCCATAAGGAACTTCGTTAAAGTTTTTTATTCGTTCTTTAGGATCTTGTTCTCTCATTCTGCTTCCTTAATTAGTTCATACGGGCGGACACATGGGTCCGCCCCTATGAAGAACCAACAAACCCAGCCAATATCCTCGTAGGTTGGTGGTGCTCTTTACCACCAACCTACGAGGTTGTTGGCGGACGATTCACCATTTACGATTCATACGGGCGCACGCCGAGGACCGCCCCATTTTGTAGGAGCATGCCATGCCCCTACGATGAGGCAGAGCCTGGCAGCGGACGGATATTCAAAGCGGGCACATGCAATGTGCCCCTACGAACGATCATGCAATCCTATCTTACATCTTCCCTCATAATGATCCAACGCGTTTTTTTCCTTGCCCTTATATCTTCCCTGTCTCCGCGTAAGATCTTCAAAATCCACAAAATGTCCGTCAAATTCAGGACCATCGACGCACGCAAACTTTGTTTTCCCTCCATAAAGTATCCTGCACCCGCCGCACATTCCCGTACCGTCTATCATTATGGAATTCAAAGAAACCAAAGTATGTATTTTTTCCCGGCGAGTCATCTCCGAAACCATTTTCATCATGATCACGGGCCCTATCGCGAAAACCAGTTCATATTTTTCTTTGCCGTTCAAAAGATCTTTTAAAACATCCGTGACAAATCCTTTTTGTCCGAAAGAACCATCATCCGTTGTCACATAAACTTTACCGCAAAATTCTTTTATTTCTTTTTCACAGATAATCAAATCTTTTGTCCGGGCTCCGATTATCACCGTAACATCGCCTCCGGCAGACGACATTGCTTTCGCGATCGGATACGCTTCGGCGGTTCCGACCCCGCCACCTATGCATATCACTTTTCCGTTTGTTTTAGTATTCGCCGCGTGCCCAAGCGGTCCGGCAACATCAAGAACATTTCCTCCTTCGGAAAGAGAGCAAAGTTTTTTTGTACTCACGCCAATAGCCTGACAGACAACTTGTATCGTTCCTTTTGTTTTGTCCCAATCATACAATGTAAGCGGAAACCTTTCCCCCGTTTCATCCACGCGAAGCACCACAAACTGTCCCGCCTGAGCGGACAGCGCGATATCCCGAGCTTCAAGTTCAAGCAGACAAATTTCAGAATTAAGCTGTTTTTTTCGTATCACTCTATGCATATCTTTCTCCTAAACATGTCCGTAAGGGAGTTCTCATGTGTCCGCCCTGGACATTAATGATGAATCTTCCGCCACCAACCTCGTAGAGGCACGGCATGCCATGCCCCTACAAAATGGAGCGGAGGATGTTAGCAGAGTTTATTGGTCATTCGTAGAAGTGGATCCGTACACGCGCCCTTTGCTATTTAAAAAAAAAGACGCTCCGCTGACAGCAAGAACGTCTTTGTTCATCCCCGATTTTTTCATTGGCACCAATAGACATTATCTATATTTAGAGCCGCCCGTCAAGAAAAAACATGTCCATGGGTTCTACGGTTCATCCCCACGTGTGTGGGGAACAT